>JAFGEK010000154.1 GCA_016931625.1 Deltaproteobacteria bacterium
AATCTTATATTTAAAAGCATAAAAAAGATCTCTCACTACGTTCGAGATGACACCCATGTTTCGCCAGTATTTATTGAGAACTTACCTTTTTTTCTTCTTTATCTATTTATCTAAAGTGTCAAACACCAAAAAAGTGTCGCAAAATGCGACACTTTTAATTCTTAATAATTAAACAAAAAAATAGTCACTTGATTTTGCATGACTTTTTAAATCCGCGACCTTGGCATCATAATAATAATTATCGTTTGGCACTAAGAACTGTAAAACGCCGCTCCACGCTCTCGCCATCTTCGTCTATTATTGTTAGGCGATGTTCTCCTGATGATGTTAGTACTTCTATTTGATGAATATCTTTAGTGCTTCCTAAATAATGATTATCAATATGCCAATAAAGCTTAGCATCAATTTCACGATGCGTTGCTTCAAATACTGCACGACCTCGATTTCCATCAATTTCTAACGGAATATAAATAACACTATCTTGGCGAGGGTATATTATTGATAATGATTTAGTACTTTTAATCCCTATCTTTTTACAGTCAGATCGCCATGGCGGTAATGGCACATAATCAGCATGATACATACGATAAAACCATTCCATCACTGGAGGTAATACAAAGCGTTCAACTTTTTGTATTTTATATACTATTTCACAATTACCGTGAACACGATATTTTTTCTTCTCGTCAAGATGAACCGTTTGACAATACGAGCAAACATTTCCCTGCAGACTTGCAGTTGGAGCTAATATCTCCTCTGTATCTTTACAGTGTGGCCCTGCCCGCTGTCCACTATGTTTACAAATGGTGATTGGCACCATATCATCACTTGGTGGTACAAACCATGCTGATTTTGGTAATCGATTAAAAATATCAAATAAAATGGGCGCTGCTGCACTCAAACCAGTTAGTCCGGGCCGCCCTTCACCATCAACATTTCCTGCCCAAACGCCGACTGCATAACGAGAAGTTACTCCTACGGCCCAAGCATCACGAAAACCAAAGCTAGTCCCAGTTTTCCAAGCAATTTTTCTTGGAGCCATAAATTCACGCCATGAAGCTTCATCACCAGGGCGAATTACTTCGTTCATTGCTTGCAGCATCATGTAGATAGCGCCTGGTTCAAATGGCAAATTTTTTTGAACTTTAGTTATTGATGTCGCTATAACGTGAGGTTCAAATAATTTTCCATTAATTGATTCACCGTTAGCTGCATATACCGCTGCCCTCGCTAATGAAGCATAAATTCCGGCAATATCCCAAAGTTTCCCTTCGGCACCACCTAATATTAGTGACAATCCATATTGACTTGCAGATCGCTTTAGAGTGGTCATTCCTAGACGTTTTAACAAAGCATAAAAACGATCAACACCGTAGTCTCTAAGCAAACGAGCTGTTGGTACATTTAAAGATCTTGCAATAGCTACCGCTGCTGGTACTACCCCAGAAAATGTTCGAGAAAAATTTTCAGGAGCAAATCCACCAATGCGCAACGGCGTATCTACTAATAATTCATAAGGTAACAACTCACCTGCATCAATTGCTGCTGCATAAAGAAGCGGTTTTAATATACTACCAGTACTACGCGGCGCTACAATTGCATCCACATAACCACCTTGGAGAAAGGTCGTTTTATCGAGTACGTTTCCTACGTAAGCAAGAATTTCTCCACTCATTATATCTATAACAATTGCTGCTGCATGTTGAATATGGTTACTCATCAATCTTTGATGATGTCGCTCTACTATTGCCTCAACTCGCTTTTGTAATTCAATATCAATTGTTGTATATGCTTGCCCGCCATTTTGTTTTAGCAAACGAGTTCGTAAATGCTGGGCCAACTGTGGTAGCGGATGTGGTCTTTGGGGTAAAGGTTCTATCTTTGCATCTTGGTAGGTCTCGTTATCAATTACCCCATTTTCAAATAATATTTTTAAAACCTTATTTCGTCTAGTTAGTAATAAGCTACGATTGCGACCAGGATGCACTAAAGCTGGACTATTTGGCAAAACTGCTAATGTTGCAGCTTCGCTCCAGGAAAGGCGTTCAGGAGCAACACCAAAATATCGCCAAGCTGCTGCATCTAACCCAACCACGTTACCACCAAATGGAGCATTAGCAGCATATAATGCTAAAATTTCAGCTTTACTATTAGTAGCCTCCAAATGTATCGCTAAAATCATTTCGATAAATTTTTCTAAATAATTTCGTGGAGCATTTTCCCTCCATAAACGTACTACCTGCATTGATATAGTACTAGCCCCACTTACAATACGATTTGCCCGCCAATTTAAAATTAAAGCACGAACGATTGCCGCAGGATCTATGCCAAAATGCCAATAAAACCGTTGATCCTCAAAACTTAATAGAGTTGCAGCAAATCGTGGTGGGACGGTTTTCCGCGCTGGAAAACGCCACTGTTCATCAGTAGCCGTATGAGCAGATAATAATGAATGATCACGGGCATAAATTACTGCAGAAACTGGTTTCGTAAAATGAATTGTTGGTAAAAAAACAAAAAAACTTATAACGAGCAACAATATACTCGTTATAATTAGATGGCTTCGTTTAAAATATCTACACACTCTTTTTTGCTAATACCTCATTATTCTAATGCCATAGATACCCCTGCTTTTTTAACATGCACCCATTGCCCCTTAGCGCGTGCATTAATACTACCATCGTACATAGCTTCTACTGCTACTAAAGGTAGATAAAAATGACCAGTGTAACTAGCATTAAGCATCACTTGAAAAGTCTTACTCTCACCAGGTTTTAAATTAAAATAAATAAAGACTCTATCATCTCGTACATCTTGATAATCAAAAATTGATGTTTTAGCAGCAAACCCACCTTCAATACGTTGATTACGGATCTCCCAACCTGCTGCAACCGGATATGATAGCGCAAGATTCTGCAACAACGTACGTCCCGAAGCATTACGTACTGTTATCTGCGATATAAAATCCGTACCCTGCTCAATTTCAACCGGATTTATTCGACTATCTGCAGTATTTTTGTATACAACATTTAAACGTAAACCACGCTCTGCATCGGTCTCACTTCCGTATTTAGGTATTCCAGTACCGATTAGCCTTATAAATAATGGTTTTTCTGAATTGTTAGTTAATGATGCTTTCGCTTCAGTAGCTTTGCCAATATTAAGTGGCTCTTGCGCAATTACCGCATTTGTTGCAATTTTTTTTGTCTTATTAGCAAAAGTATAACTTGCACGAATTGAATCTTCACCACGAGTAGCGCCCGCAAACCTTGCGATAGCAATTAAGGCATAAGAAATTTCTTGAGTGCTTAACCATTCACTGGTGCTTAATTGATCTGAAATGCTTTTTACTACTTTATAGCTTTGCTCATTATCTTTTAGTAGCCATAATGTTTCAAGAATTATTGCCTGATCACGCAAAGTTGAACCGTAGGTACCAGCTAGTTCACGATATTCTGGTATTGACATATCTGCCTCTTTTGCGAGCTTACGTGCTATCTCAGCCTTACCGGCTAACTGATAAGCTGCAGTTAATTGCCACATTGCTGCTGCGGGCAGTTTTGCATTTTCCTTCAAACGATTCATGGCACCAAGATCAGGACTATCTGCTAGAGCTAAACTATATAACCGATAGGCTTGTTCTCGAACATCAACATCGCGCCCGTTTGAGTTAATACGTTGTGCGGCACGAACATGTTGATATTTTTTCCAATGTTCGATAACTTCGTCTTGTACTAAATAGCCAGCCTTTTTAGCTTCGATTAAAAAATGACCAGCATAATTACTTGACCAATCATCTGGTTCAACTCCTCCTGGCCAATAACTAAAACCACCACTTGGAGTTTGAAATAAACGCAAACGATCAATGCCAGCACGAATATTATTTTCTATTTCATTTTTACGCTCATTTGATAAATCCAATAGCTCACTTAGATATAATTGTGGAAATACTGATGAAGTTGTTTGTTCAACACATCCGTGTGGATATTGAATAAGAAAAGCAAGACGTCGACCTAGATCTATCGGTGGTATACGCGATACTTCAAGCATTGCGGTATTAGTGCCAGCAAATCCTGGTAAATTCATGCTACCATGAAAGGTTTTGCCTGGCTGTGCCACCCCTGCAATAACATCACTCACTGCAACACCAGGAATACGTACATCGATCTCAATTGTTTGTCTGGCCTTTTCTCCTGCACCCTCAGCAAAAACATCTATTTTAGCAATACCACTTTGCTCTTTAGCCACTAAGCCAAAAGTAATGGTGCGGTCACCCACGCTCTTAAAATTAATGGTACGACTAGCCTTACCATCAACTACAACAGGTCCAGAAACTTTAACTTGTACTTTTGCCTGTTTAATCTTTTCTTCAAGTGCAAAAATTGTAACGGGTAAATCAACCTCTTCTTCAGGCCCAATTACTCGTGGTAAAGTCGCCAGTAATAATAAAGGCTTACGTACAAAAACTGATTTCTCTGCAGAACCAAAAGCTCGACCTTGTCCAGCAACTACCATCACTCGCACCGAGCCAACATAACGAGGAATATCAATAGTATGTGTCGCCTTATCCCCACGCCCTAATGCAAAAGGCCCGATAAAACGCACCATCGGTGGAAATCTGTCCGCTTTACGGCCACCTTGAGAGTCATCACCTTCTTCATCGCCACCAATTGCCAGCATGCGCTCAAGCGCAGCACCATATGCTCCTGCAACATATTCAAATACATCCCAAGTATGCACACCCAATGCTTCACGCCTGTAAAAATGATCCCATAGATTTGGCACCTGATATCGTGTCAGTCCCAGTAGCCCTTCATCCACAACAGCTACCGTATAAGTCATTGGCATACCTTTGGCCTCTTTAACAACTATCTTTGCTTTAGATTCAGGTTCAAATACTTCAGGCGCAACAATCTCTGGTTGTAATCGTGTGTCAGGATCAATTATTTTAATTGGAATAACACCATACATACGTATTGGTAGATCATTTTGTGACTGTTCATGTGGTTGTAACAATTCAACATTAACATATATATTTGGTGCCATTTCAGCGCTGGCGGTAAAACTATAACGAGTATTTTCTCCTTTGGCTTCTAACCAGTCTGCCTTTACAACTTTACTACCTGATTCTATAGTTACTAAAGCTCGTCCACTTTGTGCAGCTGGTATATTAATTTGAACTTTATCTCCGACATTGTATTCTTGTTTGTCGGCAGAAAAAGCTAATACCGAAGCACCACCCGGATTATCTTTTTGCGCTCGTCCTGCCCATCCAGGCCAATCAATGTACACTATCTTACCACTGCGATGACCACCCTTAATATCGCGTACTAATAATATATATCTTCCCCACTCAGGATATTTAACTTCAAAATGCCAAGCTCCTTTGCCATTTTTTAAATTAACCTTACCACTGGCAACAGCAGTATGATTGCGTGATTCAACGTAATCAGCCAACGATGTATCTTCGCTCTTATCCCACCACCAACGCCATTGAACTTTATAAAGTTTGCATTCAACACTAACATCTTCATTAGCTAATTTACCGTCTGCATCTACTGCTACAATAGATAACTCATGCTTTTTATCGGTAAGCAACATACCCCTACTAGCATCACCTTTAGGAGCTTTTATACCGATGTAGAGCTTGTATGGCGAATATGGTACCGCAAAAGTATCGCTGCTATATACACCACTATTTTCAAAAACCCTGGTTGAAAAACTTGCAGTTAGCATACCCGGAGCCTTACCACGAACCGCAAACTGACCGGTTATTTGAGCTTCGCCTTGCTCATTTAAATTGCCTTCAAACAATTGTATGCTTTCAGGATTGAACCTTTGCGCTGGATCTTCAAATATATATTCTGAATATATCGGAAACTTAGTTGCCCGTTTATAAAGAGAAACTTGCACGTCTGTTTTTAAGTTGCGTGCAATAGCACCATGTAACCAAGTTGATTTTAAGGTGCCTGAAATCTTATCGTTGGCATATAACATCTTAGTATCAAAATCTAATTCTATTTTCAAACGATTTGGACGAACCATCTCGACCTTAAGTGTTTCCGTGAATACTGTACCACCCACAATTACACGGGCTATATAGTTACCGGTTAACGCATCATGTTCTGTCTTAGTATGGAAAGCATAAAATCCGTTTACTGATTCATGGGTAACTTGTGAGTCAACAAGCCTACCCTGCGGATCTATTAACTCGAAGCGAAGCGGATGTTCTTCGGGTATATGTTTATCCGGATCAAAAAGCACAAAGGTAAGGTAAATATCATCTCCAGGACGCCATACTCCTCGCTCTCCATAAATCTTTCCTTTTATCCCCCGGCTAACCGTCATGCCGCTGATATCAAAATGTGCCAGTGATAAGGCGCTACCATCATCAAGTTTCAAGAAACTACGTTGTTCGCCATTTCTAGCTACAACTACAAAGGGGCGATGATCTACTTTTAAACGCACAACTCCATCGCCATCAGTTGTACCAGCGGTAATTACTTGTTGCTGAAAATCCAAAACTTCAATCGTTGCACCAATTATCGGCTGCGTAGTTCGCAAATCTGTTGCAGTAATTAATATAGAATTATCGCTGCCTACTTTTGCAATTAAGCCGATATTGGTAATTAAAACGTTACGACTAGCCGTTATTTCATTATGATTATAGCCAAGATAGAACGCCTTACTACAAGGGTCATCTGGCCTACCGCGATCTTCATTAGCATAATAGTTTTCTGCACTATCCCAATAACTTTGTTCATTTGAAGTTTCAAATATATCATCAAAGTTTTTTTCTATGTTCTCTGGTTCTGACAGCGCTGGCGTTGCACAATCATAAAGAATATGTTGACGTCTAAATGATAAATTTAATCGGTATAAACCACTAGTGTTCCCCGTAATAAGCGGCGCTAAATCAAGACCAAAGCGTGACCAGCGATTTTTATTATCTGCCCCAGTGCCCAAATCAACAACTTGTTTCCAAACAACACGACCAACCCGACGCATTTCATTAGCGGTATTAAAATCATTAACTTGTAAAAATTGTGGCACATTCTGATCAGGAACGCGTATCGCTTCAACAAGCACTGCTTTTAAATTGGCTGTCTCAATTGGAATAGTCAAACCTGCTGTAGTCGGAACCAACACACCCTTTGAACCAAAACGTACCGCTGGTTTAAGCGGTGCAAAATGCACCTTTTCACTAAACTCATGAGTCAACTTATAACCACGAAAATTTTTGACCCCGCGTTCGATAGTTAGCTGCACCGCAGAGCCAAAACGCTTACTTCCATAAATGCGTAAAATGCTGCCATCAATAACTAAACGTGGCTTGCCTTTATTGATATGTACTAAGCCACGTAAATTTTGTTTACGCAAAAGGCTATCACTAAAATGAACTTCTATGTGTTGCTCTAGCTCTTGCTGAGCACGAACTTTAGTTACAGTAAAATTTTTAAGTCCTGGTACTGATATCTTTTCTTCCCCTTGTTTTTTAACTCCAATTGCTTCACCATCCCATGAAATGGCTAAAACTCGATCAGCGTCTACTCGTAAAATATCTGCGACAGTAAATTCGTGGGTATGACGATCAGATGAGTGTTTCCAACTTAAACCAAGTTTCTTTCCATCAAGTTTAGCGCTAATTACTTTCTCAACATTAGCAGCATTAGCAACATCATTGGTAATTACTACACCATTAAAAACTTGTTTTGAACCCTCGCCAACTTCTTTCGCTGCTAAACCATCAAGACGAACAGTAAATGATTGCTGCATAACTGAAAAACTAAACTCTAAGGTTTCTTCACCTTTTGGCACCGCCATAAATTCATTTAATGCCAAGGTAATTTTATATTTTTCACCAGGAGTTAGCGGCTCTTGCGGACGTAATTCAATAGTTTGGCGATCACTCCATGCTGCAATACCATCAAACTTTGGTTCACTTGCAAATGGTGAATCATCGAATATTGCGCCAACTTGTTCGGGTTTTACTACCGCCTCAGTAAATTGAACCTTGATTACAGTCTCACGCGATATGGTACCTGAAGTATATGCTGCAATAGTAGCAGGTACTTTATCTGCAGTTATTGTCGGGGTTCCTTTTTTACAAGACCAAATAACAGTCGCTAATATTAAAATTGAAAACAAGGATGATAAACGCTGCATAAAAAACCCCTTTGCTAAAAAACCATCAACCTAAAGCTAAAAATCCGGCTTGTATTCGCTGCCAGCTATTATCTAAATGTTCGATAAGAACTTTAGTATCCGCCAACACTGGCATGTAATTAGTGTCACCTCCCCAACGCGGTACGATGTGGTAATGTAGATGATCTGCTATCCCAGCACCAGCAATCCTACCAAGATTCATCCCTATATTGCATCCTTCGGGATGATAAACTTCATGAATGACCTTAGCTGCAAGTTTAAGTTCTTGATGTAAATCAGCAAAAATTTCATCCGTAAGTGTGGCAAAATCTGCCCCGTGTGCTTGGGGAATCACCATCACATGTCCCGAATTATACGGGAAACGATTTAGCACCGTAAAAGATAAATTGCTGCGATGCACTACTAAATTTTCACGATCTTTATCAGACGGCGCTGCCATAAATTGACAAAAAATACAGGTAGTAGCTGCAGGTGTGGCAATGTATTCCATACGCCATGGGGCCCATAATGGCTTTTCCAAAGTACCTCCTGCGCATTACTTTTTTTTATTTATAAACAACCTCAAACCGATACCAAGGCTGTAACAGTATCACTAACAACCTCGCAAGTATTTAGTGGCGAGTCAGTTATAATATGGAACAATTAACTAAAAGCATATTTTATTGCTGCCATACCAGCATAAGGAGTTTTAAAAAAAATGAAACGTCTTGCTATCAACCAACTAACCCTAATATTAAGTTTGTTATTTGCTTTTTCTGCCTGTGGTAGTGAAGATAAATCATCCCCAGCAAGCAACGCTATTACTAGCGTGCCTGCCGAAACCCAAATTTCAGAATTAACCCAAGAACAGCAAGAACAAATAACTCTTGAAGTTGTTAAGTATATCAATGCTAATATCACCCCGGCAAAACAACAAAAAATTAACTGTCTTGATGAAGGTTTTACAGTTGGATTCTTTGCAGGACTTTCAGCTTCGGCCTGTCAATCAACATATAACGAATGTATGTCTCAAGATTCTGAAATAGAGCCATTTACAGAAGAAGATTTTCAACCAGATGAGGGAGCAATGGAGCAATGCCAAGCTACGGTCAGCCAAATAAATAAATGCTTACAAGAACAGGTTCAATCTTTTAATAAAATGGTCGACTCAGCTAGCTGCAATGACCTTAACAATCTCGAAAGCAACAGTGAAAAATACGAAATGTCAGCTCCTACATGCGATACTGTAGCTGAAATTTGTCCTGATGTAGTGCCAGAAGATGAATTTGGTGAATCAAGCGAAATGGAAATGGAAATTACCTTTTAATGGTTAGCTAAACTCTAAATAAAAATTTTAACTCCCAGCATTTGCTATTCGTGTTGGTAATTCTGCGGCGGCATCACGATCAATAATCCAAAGCAATTTGCCTTGCGGTCGTACTTGTCCTGCTGGCAGCCAAGCATGCCCTGGTGTTCCTAATATACGAGCTAAAGCTGTCGCCTTTTTTTGACCGCTAACTAAAAAAGCAACATAGCGAGCATTATCGAACACCGGAAAAGTTAGCGTCAAACGATAAGCACCTAGCTTTACAACAAATGGTGCTGCCACCCATGTACGCCATTCACCCACTGTATTTTCACCAGGAAATATTGAAGCTGTACCACCATCACTACTCATACCGAGCAATACTAAATCAAAACGTGGCATTCCTGGAGGTGTTAAACCAAAGGCCATACCTAACTCTCGTGCATAAGCTTGAGCAGCTAAATCTGCGTTATCATATTCGGTGACAATACGATGGATATTACTTTTAGGAATCGGCACATGCGACAGTAATGTTTCTGTTGCCATGCGGTAATTGCTATCGTGATGAGCTGCAGGAACAAATCGTTCATCGCCAAAAAATATATGAACTTTTTCCCAGGCGATACGTTTGTAATAAGGAGCACTTTGATTGGCAAGCAGTCTATAAGCAGCACTTGGGGTAACACCACCAGCCAAAGCCACCATAAATCGCCCTCTCTCTTGTATGGACACTTCAGCCTGGCTAGCAAACAACTCAGCTGCCTCAAATGCTAGTGCGTCTAGATCACTAACAATATGCATGTTCATAGAATCAATCATCTTATGAACCTATATTTCATAATTCTAATTACTGACTTATGGTTAAAATAGGTTAGTAAAATAAAAAAACTCCTTGAAATCAATTATCACCTAGTAAATCTTAATCTTGAAAATATTATAATATCGCGCTGTAATACACCTGTCTCCTAAAAAGCGCCACTTTTTATGTAGTCACTTGAAAATATCGATTTTCTCAAGGAGAATATTAACGTATCAATATTATCTAACTACCTAAATACCAAAAAAGTAATAAATATCTACACCATTAAATACTTTGTTTATTGATGTGCGGAGGTATTATGGAAGAAGTTCTGGCGGCTATCGGCTTAATTTTATTAGCATTAATCATTTTGGTGATGCCAATTATTGCTCTGGTTTTTGCCATTAAAGCACGTAACTCTATAAAAAACATCAACAATAATATAAAGTTACGTATAGAATCGATAGAAAATGAATTACAACGACTAAAACAAAATATAAATAAAACTACTAATGCGAAGAAAACTATAGTCGAACAAACAATAGCAAACACAGATACATTTGAATCTATTAGCAATAATAACCAACAAACTGATGCAAAATCAATAAACACCATCGATACAAGCACAATAGCCAATAACACTGAACCTGAAAATATTACTAATGCTGCTTATATAGCTAAGGCTCCATCATTTGACTCACCCGAAACAGAAATAAAAGAAACAACTGAAAAATCTACAATTAATACACCTCCATCATCGCTTGAAGAAACAATTGGTTTGGTGTGGTTCACCCGCATTGGTGCAATAATTGGATTAGTAGTTGTCGCATGGTTTTTTAAATATGCGGTTGACAACGATTGGATTGGCCCTTGGGGACGTGTTGGCATTGGCGCCACTTTAGGGGCGGCATTACTATTTAGTGGGGCTTTTTTAGCTCGACGATCTAAACATATTCACGGCTATTTTCTCCAAGGTTTAATGGGCTTAGGCTTGGCGATTTTAGTTGTCAGTGGATACGCCAGCTTTGGCTTTTATCACTTACTTGCTGCTTGGGAGGCGTTTGCGGTTATTACTCTGCTTTGTGTAGTAGGCGGGGCACTTGCATATACGTTTAATTCACAACTCTTGCTTTCGTTATCATTAATTGCTGCGTTTCTTAACCCAGTTATGCTTTCAACCGGGGTTGACCGCCCATTTGCCTTATTTAGCTATCTATTATTAATGACCAGTGGCGCCATCTTTGTTGCTATAGTGCGAAGATATACGATTGCTTTAGCGTTAGCTGTTTTCGGTATCATTGCTATTTTTATCGGCTGGTATGATCGTTTCTTCAATATATCACCACCACCTTTACCAGGTACGGTTGATGAACTCCCTGAAAAATTACAAGGTGCTTATTATCCCTTACTGGCACGTTTTGCTCCATTAATATTCACTGCTTTATTCGCGCTTGAATGGAGTATTGCCGGTATTTTATTAAGAAAGCGCGGTCGCCCTATTGTAGCTTTAGTTTTCTATCTTATCGCAGCAGTATCTGCACATGCAGCATATACGGGCTTGTTATTTGATCATACCTTCATTCTAGGGGGAATACTTTGTGCGCTAGCAGCTATCTTTGCATCACTATTGATCTATGAAGGTCATGGTAATTGGCTTGGCTTGCCGATGGTCGTAGCTTTTACCGTGCTCGCAGCAGTAGCCAACGATGTGGCGATTGATAGCCGCTTGCCAATAATGCTACTGACTGGTGGCTTATCAGCGATTTATTTTGGTATCATATTGCGCACTTCGTTACGCTCCGGAAGTTTAGCTTCGTGGCGAGCCTTACTTTTAATTGGCGGCGCAGGCTTGGGGCTTTTAGTTTTAGCTGTACAACAATTACTAATTCATCATCACATTGAAACCTTTGCCGGATTAGTTGCTGTTCTTTCACTTATATATCTATTAATTGCTATAAGTACTCAACGAATTACATTACTTATAGTTGTATTAATTGTTAGTTTCATTTCTTTTGGAGTTGCTTCCTCGATAAACAATGAAACCAACTATGTGTTCTTAGGTATTTGCAGTCTTTGGTTTTTAATGCACTTAGGCTTTTTAGCCTTTGAAATGCTGTTTAAGCAAAGACCTTGGAATTTTGCACGTCTTGCCGCTTTAGGTGGCGTTGGGGTTTGTTATATCTTTTTGCTTCTATCTAATACTGCAAATGACGCTGATCTCTTACGTGCTTGCGTTTCAATAGCAACCGGTGCGCTTTATCTTATTTTCGGTGTTCGTATGCTTAATGCTGGTCGCTACGCCCAAGACCGTGTGCTATTACCATTAGGTTTAGCAGTTACTTTATTTACCCTGGCACTAGCATTTCTATTAAGTGGCCCAAGCTTAACCGTGGCCTGGGCAATTGAAGCTGGTGCACTTGGTTGGCTTGCCACAAAAGCAAAACGAAATGAGCAACTCGGTCATTCTGCTTGGCTCATCTTCGCTTTGGTTATGATTTTATTAGCACTAATTCGTCTCTTAGGATGGGATTGGGATTGGGCTCAAAGGCAATATTGGATATTTATTTCTACACAAGGCGAAAAAGGTATTCTGCAACCTTCGCCTTTTTTACATCCCCGTGCTTGGGGACTTATTGCCATTGGCGTAGCTCTGCTTCTTTGTGCCAAATGCTGGTCACGTTTACGTGAAAATTTCGTGTTTCGCATTACCGCATTAATAACGCTTATTGCTGGCCATATTGCAGTTTTAGTACTGCTTATTACTGAAATACAAATTTGGGCTACTGTGGCACCACCTCAACTTTTAGCCAAACTCCCTCGTGAAGAATTCGATGTTATCCTGCAAAACTGGCAGAATGCTGTATGGGCTCAAAGTACCCGCTTATCAATGATCACTACTATTATTATGGCTATATATGCCTTATTACTATTAAGTTTTGGCTTCGCGATAAAAGATTATGTGCACCGCTTACTTGGTATAGCCTTATTTGCAATTACTTTGGGCAAGTTAACTATACTCGATGTATGGCGGCTTGAAACTATCTATCGTATTGCTGTTGGTGCTACATTGGCGACGTTATTCTTAGTTGGTGGCTTCTTATACGCTCGATTTGCAAAACGCGTGAGAACTTTAATTATGGATGGCAGCAACAAAAGCGCATTACTTTTCTTTATTTGTGTATCTCTAGCAACAGCAAACGCCTTTGCACAAAAATCCAATCAACAAGATAATACCGCCCCTAGCAATATAAAAGCAGCACAATTATCACAATCTATAGTTAATATACCGATTGCAGGTGATTATAAAATAACTATTACTCCGGCACTATATGCGGCAAGTAAAACTCAGCCGACTTTACAAGATTTACGAATCATTGCTCCTGATGGTAATAATGCCCCTTATTTTATTGAAGATGTACGACCACCAGCACCGCAAAACCGTGCTACCGCTCGCTTACTTAATCCGGTAATTTTGCCAAATGGTGCTACTCAAGTTGTACTGGCTATCCCTAAATCAGCACGCGAACATAACGCTGTCTTTTTAGATATTAAGGGTAATAACTATCTACGTGCTACCAAAGTTGAATCTAGCCTTAATGGCAAATCATTCGGCTTATTAGCGCAGGGTGAATATGTGTTTATGGTTAGCAATAGCAGAAATACCGCTTCACGTAATTATATTAACTATCCTCTAACACATGCGCGCTATCTACGAATTACTGTATTACCTGGTCAAGATCAGCAAGCGTTACACATCAACGGTGCCATAGTGCACCATGAAATAATTAATAGCCATCTAAAAGCCTACGCTCAAGTTACTCTTGGCATTAGTTCAGAAGAGAATATCAATAATACTTATGATAAAAAATCCATTTATTTATTTGAAAAACTGCCCAGCAATCTGCCTATCCATGCTCTTGAATTAGAAGTAGCACCCGACAACTTCGTAAGACGTGCATATATTGAAGCAACTACTAAAAAACAAGCCTGGTTTCCAGTTGGCGGGGGGATAATTTATCAAGTATTAACTAACGAAAATAAACCAACTGTTTATAAGAATGCGCTCAATCTAACTATTAATCCCGGCAGCAGACCATATATCAGATTAATTATTGAAAACGGTGATGACCCACCAATTAAAGTACTAAGCGCCAAACTACACTATCAACGCCAAGAAATTATTATGCGTGCAAAAGAAGTTGGTGATTATATACTACGCCTAGGCGATGCTAAAGCCAAAGCGCCAAGCTATGATTTACGCGAACAACTGCGCCGCACTGGTTTTACTGAGCTTCCACAAATAACCATAGGACCACTGCAATTAGTTACTATAAACACCGACGATCAATCACAAACAACCAAAATTGCCTTTAGTGAAAAATATGCCCTCTTTATTAAAATTGGCTTAGGGGTATTGGCGATTATCTTATTAATATGGACAATTCGTATGATTAAGCGTCCATCACGTGTTTAAAAAATACTACTAATTCCCTTCGTCGCCTATTCGCTCTTGCTTTTTAAGAAATTCTCGCGCTCGCTTATCAGTAAGGTAGCGCTCGATTGCACGCAAAAATAGGGCAATATCAGCACCATATGCTGCAGGGGTAATCGCAATATCACCTCCTAACCAAATTTGATTATTTTTAATTTGTTTTTTTATTTTTTGCGCAAGATCTTCTTTAGAGCCAGTGCATTGTATACTAGATATAAGGGCTTCTATATCTGCGACAACAAATAACAAAACATCATTACCGTTCAGGTGTGCTGCATTTAATCCTGCAATATTTTCCCATTCAATTAGAAACGAATAGTGTTTACGGCCAAAACGTAATCCGTTTGCTTCAAATATTAGATAATGATTACGCGGTAAAACTCTTGCAAGCAGCAACACTAAAAATAATAAACTAAAGAAAGCAATGATGCCAGTGAGTATAACAAACATTATACCGATACTATGGCCGGCTAATACACCGATAATACCAATTATTAAAAATCCAATTGCGGTAACTATCGGTAGTTTGCGATTTGGTTTTAAAGGGACACCACCGATTACTTCTATTTTATCGGCTTGCATACTTGTTCGCAGACGGCGGCCATTTAGAATTCGCCACCCACCTACAGCAGCGACGCCTGCAAAAAAGGCTGCGATCGCAAATCCACTTTTATCACCCGCATAAATAGCTATAAATAACCCTACGATAACTGCAATAATACCCACTACTAAAATGAACCAATCACGCAAGGTGGCAAAAAAATGCATTATTGTAGATTTAACCGCACTAAATCATCGTCAGCTATTGCCCATAACTCGTTATCCACGAATACTAAAGATCTTAAATATATATCTAATCCTTCATATACTGAAACAACGTTACCTACTGCATCTATTTCATAAATTGCAATCAACGATTCCATCGTATCATTACAACTCCAATAACTAGTAGAGTGTATTATCCACAAGTGATCATTATAGAAAGCCATGCCTCTTGGTGATGAAGAATATAGATTAAATGAGGAAAGTATATCACCAGATGAATTAATTTTATGAGCACTTGCTTGCTCTTTGGTGTAATCGTCTTCAATTATCCAGAGGTTTTGTCCATCTGCTGCTATACCAGTTATTTCTTGCATATGATTTTCTGCAGGAAATATTTGTATGGTATCAATAAGATTGCCGTCTTTACTGATGTTAACAATTTTGCCAAAATTTCTATCAACTATCCATAATGAAGTACCATCATAAGTAATATCGCCGAAAAAATATGTCCAATCACCATCATAGACTAGTTGCGTTTGGCCTGTTTTATCCATACTAAAAATTTTTGTTTCGAACAATTCAGTAAAATAAAATGTGTTACCATCCCAAGCTAAACCCGCCGGTTCACCATCGGTTGGGGTAATACGTTCAGCAACGCTAAATTTTTTCTTTGTAGCTAAATACGCCTGCCACTTACCGGTATCAGATCCCTGACTATAAGTTCCACTAAAATTTTTACCATCCGTCGTTTGTCCAATTAAATTCATACCCATTTCTTCTTCGAAAGTTAATCCTTCCCCCGAAGCTCTTCCTTCTACAGGGAAACAACTTGAATATGACGAAGCGAATGACATGCTAAGCCCAGCTTTAAGAGCGCCAGTAGCACTTTGCACTATATCAAGACGAAATGTACCTGTTTCAAGTGTAACATCGCTAGTTATGGTACCGATTAAGGCCCCAGTTAAATCATAGGCTGGTGCCGCTAAATGGTGAGCTGTAATAGCGGTTGTACCACTACACGAAGATGAACTACTTTGATATGTCCAGTTGGCACTACCTATAAACTCGTTACCATCATTTGAAACTTCACCAGAAAATGCCAGCTCGATAGTACCACTGCCAGAAGATTGATTACTTTGCCAGGTTACATTGTGACCGTCGATCTTACCACTGATCTGCTCGCCATCCGATTCAAATATTACCAAGATATCACTACCATTTTGAACAATTTGCACAATGTCTTCTTTGGTTTTTGGATAATGTACCCCACTACAGTCGCCATTTTCGACCATAGTCACTTCCCAAATGCCGCTAACGTCTCCTGCAAAAGATTTCTCATCCGAACTGCAACCCAAAAACATTGCCGTTGAAAATAATACGATACCAGAGCGACATATCGAACTTTTTACCAAAGTAAATAATGCCTTAAGCAAAGGTGTTGTTAAGTGTCCCATGAGCATCTCCATTAATAAATATGAGAAAAAGCTAAATAGTTCATGCAATTATTGCATAATAGCTTTAACCGGGTAGCCTGCTTCAATTTCACGACGCGATGAAGTCACTAAGCAAGCGGTGGCTTTATCCCTGACGTCAACTGCTGTCAATAATGCTACTAATGTTGAGGGTAAATTATTTTTTGTTTCAACAAATGGATCTTTATTGATAAATACTCCAAGCCGATTTCCAACTTCGATACCACTACTAGCTCCAATATCGATAAAGACTAAACGATTTTGACCAGAAACATTTACATCTGGCTCAACTGATAAAATAACTCCTGATAGCGGTACTTTAGCTTTAGTTGCCTGATGTCCTAAAGTTGGTAATTGAACCAAAGGGGTCACTAATTGGCCACGTTCAACTTCTATCATTGCATCAGTAATTACTGCTTTGCTAATATCTCCATCAGTTAATTTTATTGTAGTAAAACCCGTAATCTGCGTCATATAGCCAAAAAGTTCGCCAGTGATTGGATGACGTACCTTTTTGACGGTGCGATATATCATATAGCGTTGCCCACGTGTTACCTGCTGTCCAGGTGGAAACGTAATAAAGACTTCATCATTAGGGGCTAATAATATTTTATCATTTATTGAATTAGTTAATATGCCAGACTCTTTTAATTCTTTCGGCGATAATACCAAGTTAACAAGTTCACGACTTAAACGTGTAGCCCACTTACGCTCTAGCGCCTGTTCTTGCACTACTGGTCCGGTATCTGTATCCTCATCCGGCTTTTCTACAGTGTCTGTCGGCATTTCTCGTTGCATTGCTACTAACTGCGTCAGCCGTGGCAATTCTTGATCAGAAGGTTGAAATCTTACGATATCACCTGGATAAATCCAATGCGGATTGGTTATTTCAGGATTACACGACCAAACCCGCGGCCAAAACCAAGGAGACCCTGTAAATCTTTCTGATATATCCCAAAGAGTATCTCCCTTACGTACTGTATACTCATCAATTGTCGGATTATATTCAATATGTGCAGTTGTTTGGGCAGAAGCTCGGTTTTGTTGCCCTGTAGTAATTACCATCTCTGTAATAATTGCGATTAATAATATTTTATGAGGAAAATTCATCTTTCATTCCTCGTTTTGTTTTGCAAACGATTACGCGCCAAATCGGCTAAGGCGGTATTAGGATAATTGGTTACTAAATCAAGAAAAGCTTGCTGTGCTTGCTGATCTGAGCCCAAGCGCTCATAGGCAACGCCCATACGAAACAATGCTTCAGCTATTTTTCCACTTCGCGGATAACGCAATAATAGTTTATTAAAATGCTGCACCGCCGCCGAAAATGCACCTGATTCAAAACTTGATTCACCCATCCAATATAATGCTTTATCAGCATGTATATGCTTTGGATATCGCTCTACAAATTGTGAAAAAAGTTTTGTTGCCTCACCAGTTCGTCCTTCTCGAAACGTCCGCAGAGCATCACGAAACATACTTTCAGCGTCGCTAATTGTCTCTTCTGCAAAATCGGTCGGAGGTGGTACTTTTGCGACCGATAAAGTTTCTGTCGGTGATTCAGGTGGCTCACCGGTCATTTCTATATTTATGACATCGCTTGCATTATCAGCCGGCGCTGCTTGAGAATTTCTTTTCGCTTTTGCTGGTGCTAACTTGACCACCCTAAGGTGAGGTGGCGGTTGTCTAGCTTCAGCATCAGCTCGTTCACGCTTTTGTTGATCAATTATTAAAAAAACTTGATTCTGTAGATCTGTTATTTGTGTATCATAACGACCTACCTGCGCTTGTAATAGCTGAACTTTTTCACGCAATTGATGCAGTTGCACCTGTGAGGCACCATGGCCACAACCTATGCTGGTGATACTAAGCCCACACACAATACTGGCTATTATCCATTTCACATCGCAAGTCTCGCCCGCACTTGGCGTTACGTCAAGAAAACCGCTAAAATGCTAGCTATTGTGTATAGCATAGCGTGGGGAAATTAGGGCGGCTTGACGTCCAGTTGGAGTATTTTCGCCTCGGTGAGAAAAAAAATCATTTGAATTACATTTAGTACAATATTTTAGCTTTTCTATATTACTTGCCACAACTCCTGCCGCTACTAGTGACTGCTCATTTAATATCCACAAATTAGCGACATATCGTTCAAATTGATTAGGGTATAATGCTCCACCATGATTTGGGTAAGCTAAAGCAAGTTCGTTATAGGTGTTCTTGTCAATCTCAAAACAACATGGACCAATCGCTGGCCCAACTGCTACTAATAAATCTGCAGCAGCATAGCCTGCACCAACTAGCTTTTCTACTGCTCGCGCCGCAATGTGTGCACGCGTCCCTCGCCAACCTGCATGAATCGCAGCAACAGCAGAACCATCTGAAGTAGAAATTAAAATTGGAACACAGTCTGCGGTAAAAACGGCTAAGGTAACTTGACGATCACGAGTCCACAAACCGTCAGCTTCGATTACCCGGCTAGCAGCATGCATTACCTCAAATACCGCATTTCCGTGTACTTGCTTAGGGAATATTAAAGTAGATTGCGAGCACCCTAATTCCTTCAATACTTGTTGGCGATTTGCTTTTACATGTTCAATCTTATCACCAACACGTGAGCTAAAATTCAAACTAGCGTATGGCTTTTGCGAAAAGCCACCATTACGTGTAGTAAATCCATGCGCGACATTGGCAACTTTAGTAAGCAAAGATGAACGAATTATTTTTATACCCACTGTTTGTCTCAATAATGGTTAGCTCACACTTAAATAGCGCATAAGTACCGCAGCGTCTATGTACTTAGACAATAAAGAAGCCTATTTAATTATATTTTCCATTTATTTTTGTAACTTCAATTTGATTGGATAGTTGTTTTATTTTTTGCGATCCAATACCACGTACACGACTTAAATCATTTATTGACAAAAACGGACCACCATCATTTCGCTCGTCAATAATTGCTTGAGCAAGCTTTGGACCGATACCATTTAATAATTCAAGTTCACTCTTGCTAGCTTGGTTTAGTTTAAGTTTTAAACCTGCAGCCAATCGCATATGACCCGACATATTGCCTGTTATTTTGCAAGTTCCATTATTAATTCTAACTCTTGCTCCAGCATATAAATTTTTGCATGGATAAAATTTTATACTGTTAATACAACTTAATAAATTACCCATGACTGCTTCAATTTCAACTGGAGTGTTACAAAAGTTCGAAGTTAGTATCTGTTCTTTAGGTATTGCTTTGATTGTAAAGTTGTAGAACACAACTAGGGTCAGCAATATAAAAATAAACGCAACTCCAATGGCAATATTTGGTTTGAGATCATTTGCAAAATAATTGCTGACAATTACTTTTTGTTTTTCTTTCATTACCTCCCCCTTAAAAAAAATGTGCTACTTTTTCTTTTTTACTTGCTTGCTTTGGGTTTTAACTACAGCAGGTTTTTTCGCTTTGGCTTTGGCTTTAGTTTTTCCCTTGGACTTAACTTTTGTTTCTACCTCTGCAGGAGTAATAAGTCGTTGTGATGGTTTAGCACGATCAAGTTCGAAAGCTTCGTGTAAAACACGTACTGCGTCAGCCATCTGTTCTCGTTGTATGACACAAGTAACTTTTATTTCACTAGTAGTGATAATTTCTATATTGATGCCGGCTGAAGCTAAAGTTTCAAACATTTGGGCTGCAACACCAGGGTGAGAACGCATTCCCACACCTACAATTGACACCTTACCAACTTTATTATCGATATCAATAACACCACCACCAATTTCTTCAGTTACACGCCGTAAAATATCTTCAGCGGCTGCTCCATCAGCACGAGAAACTGTAAAACTGACATCGGTTTTTCCTTCTTTTGAAATATTTTGAACAATCACATCGACATTAATATGAGCTGCTGCCAATGGGGAGAAAATACGTGACGCGACACCAGGCTGATCTGGAACATTGCGTACCGTTAATTTAACTTCATCTTTGCTGTGCGATATCCCACATACAGCCAAATGTTCAATATGTTTGTCTTCTTCTTTAACTAGCGTGCCTTCGTCATTGCTAAAAGTTGAACGAACACGCAAAGGAATCTTGTGATTCATAGCTAACTCCACGCTGCGAATTTGCAGTACTTTCGACCCCTGCGATGCCATTTCCATCATTTCTTCAAATGAAATTTCATTGAGTTTACGAGCCGTTTTGCAAATATTGGGATCGGCAGTATAAACCCCTAAAACATCGGTGCAAATTTGACATTCATCGGCTTTCAGAGCGGCTGCTAAAGCCACCCCACTCGTGTCACCTCCACCACGACCAAGAGTTGTTAAATTACCTTCGTCATCAATACCTTGAAAACCTGTCGCCACAACTATGGCGCCGCTATTTAAAGCTTCATCAATTGCCTTACGGTCGATACTTCTGATGCGAGCACGAGAAAAAACACCATCAGTACGAAGTTTCATCTGCTGTGCTGTTAGTGATATTGCTGATACACCAAGATTTTTAAGTGCAATGGCTAATAAAGCCGCTGAAGCTTGCTCACCTGTAGCTAGTAACTGATCCAATTCACGCAAATCTGGTCTATCGCTGATACCATTGGCAAGACCTATTAAACGATCGGTTTCGCCCTGCATTGCAGAAACAACCACAACCAAATGAATGTCATCTGCTTTAGAATCAATAATACGCTGGGCAACTTTGCCAATTTTTTCTAATGTTCCTACCGAACTTCCGCCGTATTTTTGAACAATTAGCCTCATACTTCGCTCTTTTTTTTAAGTACCTTAATTTTTTATTCAGATACCACCCTTTTTTTAAGCCTTGCTTTGCCTCTACTTCTGGTCCGCCGTCAAGAGGACAACAAATGAATTGCATAGTTTAGCTAATAGTTACTGGCTGAAAAGTCGTAACAGAGTTACTCTTAAATTATGTCGCGTCAGACTAGATCAGGCACAAAAATAAAATCAAAAACCAACATGCAAAGCCCAGTTACCCCCAAAAAAAACAGTGCAAAACGAAAAAACAATAATCTTAGCAAAATAAGCGTAGATGAATCCCAACGACTGCGTACACGCGTAGCTAAGCTTGAAAGCCTATTAGATGTAGCAAAAGCCATGACCGCTGAGCGCAATCTTGACGCACTGCTGCATATAATCCTTAGCGCTGCTGTACGAGTGGTTGATGCTGATCGCTGTACTTTATGGATTGTCGATCGTAAACGTAATGAACTTTGGACCAAAGTTGCACATGGCTTAGCTGACGGCGCTTGCATTAGAGTGCCAATTGGGGTCGGTATAGCCGGGCAAGTCGCACAAACAGCAAAGTTAATAAATATTCCTGATGCCTATGCCGATGAGCGTTTTAATCGAGAAGTAGATAAAAATACCGGCTATCTCACCCGAAATTTGTTAGGCGTACCTATGTATTGCACAACCGGTGAAGTTACCGGCGTCTTGCAAGCGCTAAATAAAAAAGACGGACCTTTCACTTCTGAAGATGAAGATCTGCTTATTGCGCTTGGTTCTAATGCCGCTGCCGCTATTGAAAATGCTTTATTATATGAAGATATTGATCGACTATTTGAAGGATTTGTCAAAGCCTCAGTGGTGGCTATCGAAAGCCGAGATCCCACTACTTCTGGTCACTCTGAGCGTGTAGCAAAACTTACTGTTGCCATTGCTGAAAATGTAGATCGTGTAACTATAGGTACTTATGCCGCTTTGCGCTTCAGTAGAGAGCAAATACGCGAACTACGCTATGCGGCACTACTTCATGATTTTGGTAAAGTTGGCGTACGTGAAAATGTTCTTACAAAAGCTGATAAATTATTTGATAGCGAGTTATCTATAATTGAAACACGCTTTTTTGCGTTGCTAGCACAGCGTGAAAATCAATACTTAAAATCTTTAATTGTTTCTTTGCAAAATGGCGCCTCAATACCTGAAAACGCCCTTATTCATCTCAATACTGAGATGAAAAAAATAAAAGATTTGTTAGATTTTATTCGTCAATGTAATAAGCCGACCGTTTTAGCTGCCGGAAGTTTTGAAAAACTAAATGAAATTGCGGCAATAACTTATACTGATATTCAAAATCAAACCAAGCCCTTATTATTAGCAAATGAATTAGAACGATTATCAATTCCCAAAGGTTCATTAGATGCTAATGAGCGTCATGAAATAGAATCGCACGTTACTCATACTTTTCGTTTTCTATCCCTAATTCCTTGGACACGAAGCTTGCACGATGTTCCCCAAATAGCTTATGCGCATCATGAAGCATTAGATGGTACCGGATATCCACGACATCTCGAAGCTTCAAATATACCTATTCAATCCCGCATAATGTCTATTGCAGATATCTATGATGCACTGACTGCTAGCGATCGCCCCTACAAAAAAGCTGTATCTCATGAGTTGGCGTTAAACATTATTTCGAGTGATGCAAAAAAAGGGAAACTTGATCAAGATCTATTTGATATATTTGTATCTATCGGTTTATCATGCGATAATATCGCTTTAATTTAAAATGCCAATGGCGATAGCATGACGCAACTCATACTTACCACCCCTAAAAACCTATTTAATGAAGAACTGTTAGCACGTCGTCTTGCGATTGCTTCATTAGTAATTCTTGAAGCTACCGGCGCCAAACAAGCTCGTATTGATGCATCGCGACCTGACGATTTACATGTCTGCTTTAACGTTTCATGGAGTAGCTAAAAAATGCAACATTGTTACTCAGGAACAGGCAGCCCTTTTAACCTTCGTTGATTACGAAAGTCATCGATCACACTTAAAAATGCTTTTACTACTTGGGGATCAAATTGACGGCCACTACATCTTTTAAATTCAGCAACTGCAATATCGTGAGGTAGAGCTTTACGATATGGGCGATTAGAAGTCATCGCGTCATAACTATCAGCTACTGCAAGAATACGCGCTTCAAGTGGAATAGCTGTACCTGCAAGACCTTCTGGGTAGCCTGAACCATCCCAAGCTTCATGATGATAGTACACACATGCGACAAGATGGTTTAAAAAAGATATTGGTTCAATAATGCGTTTGCCTTGAACAGGATGAGACTTGAACATTAAATATTCAGCTGGTGTTAACTTCTGCGGCTTATTCAAATCAACTGAACGAATGCCAATTTTGCCAACGTCATGTAGCAAACCACCATGCTGTAGCTTATCAACCTCAATTATGGGTAAATTCATAGATTTAGCGATCATACGCGCATACATTGCTACACGATCAGAATGGCCATGAGTATAGGTGTCTTTAGCTTCTAACGCGCGAGCAAAGCTTTCAATGGTTTGGGTAAAAGTTTCTTGCAGATTTTTATAGATACGTGCGGTTTCAATGGCATTTGCAGCTCGACCACCAAAAATAGATAAGCCTTTACGCTGACCTTCTGTAAAACGATGTTCGCGTCTGGTTGAAATAACACTCACTAATCCAAAGGTAGCACCACGAATTTTTAAAGGTGCTGCCATAAAACTGTGAATTGCATAATTACTATTCTCATGTTCTTCAATCCAATTGCAGACATCATTACCATGAGCGATTATTGCATCTCCATTAATCAAACGTTCAAGAATTATTGGTGTTTTAATGTCTATCTGACTTTTACCGCCAACTATTGGGCTAATATAATTTCTGGGATTCTGTGGATCTTCTATGATTATGGCAACGCCATCAGCATCAAAATTCTTGCCAACTAAATCTATGATTAGCTTAAGTTGGTCATCAAGCGGCATTGCGCTTGATAATGCTTCACTTAATTCATAACTGCCTATAGTCTCTTTAAGTGCAACATTTTCCCGGGTTAATTTTAGTTTTTCTAAGCCACGACGTAAAACCCTAACCACGTCTTCGGGTTTAAAAGGTTTAAGAATATAGTCGAAAGCACCATGCTTCATGGCATCAATAGCACTTTCAACTGTACCAAAACCAGTCATGATTACTGTTACTAAATCACTAAAATCAATATCAATACGGCGCATTAGCTCTAGCCCACCCATACCGGGCATTTTCAAATCAGTAAGCACAAGTTCGTAAAAAGGATCGTTATGCAATATTTCAAGAGCTTTTTCGCCACTACCAGCGACTGATACATCAAAACCTTCAAAGGTAAGAAAATCACGCAGAACTTCGCATATTACAGCTTCATCATCTACGACCAATATACGTGGTCGTTCTTCAAAACGATGGTTTGAGGCTAGTGCCGTTTGCACATCAACTCCATAGAACGAGCCCTTATCTTGTTGACCCATTCCATAATACGGCTCCCAACCCCCCCAAGCTATTAAACCAATCTAATAATACGTCTCAAAAAAATGAGACCATTATCTTTTACCTAATAATTATATTAGATGTCCAAGATAGCCTCAATCTTTGAGTTAACATATCAGGGGTGTCCCTAAATGTCTCCCGTCGATCTTCACGAAATCCGCTACTTACGACCGCGTGCTTAAGCAAAATCCTGCCTGCGACTTGCCACTAGCATGCCTTTTGCATGATTTTGCTTAAGCACGCGGCCATCATTTACGCGGCTTTCGTGAATCTCTTAAGTCCAACATTTAAAGACACCCCTTATTTTTATTTATGTTTTTACTCATTACAAAGATCGTAATTTTGCGCTTTTAAAAAAATACTAAACCCAGTGTGCATCAAAATTATTAAATTATTTTTATAATTTTTTTTAGGAGCCATTTTTTTTTCTTTACCAATATTCATAGCTAATCAATTGACTTAGTTTTTTACGTAATTTTGGTCGTGATTGATCATTAGCATAGCCAAGCGGAGTAAACGCAATTGGTTCAACTCCGTCAGGTAACTTTAACACTTCTTTGGCTGCATCATTCTTAAAAGCCCCAATCCAGCAGGTACCCAAACCTTCAGCCGTAGCTGCTAAAATTAAATGGTCCATCGCAATGGTCACATCGACATCGTTATAATTTTTACCATCGCTACGCCTCCAATTATCATTCGGTACCCCACAAGCAGCAACTATAATTGGTGCTTGCATCAACCACGATTGATGGAAGATACGTGCCAACTCTTGCTCGCGACCTTGGGTATATATAACAATAAAACGAAAAGCTTGTTGATTTTTAGCGCTTGGCGCTAGTCGAACTGCCTCTAAAATACGTTCAAGTTTATCTGGTGCAACTTCATCAGGTTTATAAGCACGCACACTGTAACGAGATTGTACTAATTTTAAAAAATCAATCATGTTTTTCTCTAGTTGGTTATTACTTTTTTCTAATTTATGTATTTTTCACTCAACTTTGTTATATAGGTCAATTACTTATTTTTATTACGAGTTAAGCATATGGCTACCAATCAAAGTACTATCGATTTTTTACTTGATCAACTATCCCAACTTCTTGGGGTTAAAACGCGTAAGATGTTTGGTGAATATGCACTTTACTATCAAGATAAAGTCGTAGCATTAGTTTGTGATAATCAACTTTTTGTAAAAATTACCCCAGACGGCAAAAAACTTTTAGGCAAATTTTATCAAGAAGGCAAAGCTTATAAAGGGGCTAAATCATCAATGCTTATCGGCTCAGAACTAATAGAAGACCATGAACAACTTTGTGAGCTTATTCGCATTACCGCAGCGGCTTTACCAAAACCCCAGCCGAAAAAGTTGCGCAAGAAGAAAGGCAAATAATGGATAACGACAGCGCTCACGCTGCTAAAAGTTACGAACAAGAAATTATTCGCACTATTCCCTTTCATGCTGAGTTGTATAACCAAGCTATTGACCTTGTGAAGGCAATTAAACCCACACCACGGCGCTGGCTTGATACTGGTTGCGGGCCGGGAATTTTTGTAGAGCAAACGATGCAAACATTTGCTGCAACTGAATATGTCTTAGCTGATCCTTCGGTAGCGATGCTTAATTTAGCTCGTGAGCGTTTTACTGCCCATGCAAATATTTCATTTGTAAATGCTGGCTCATGCGATTTACCTCGTCTTGAGTCTTTTGATGTTATCACTGCCATACTTTGTCACCATTATGGCTCTATTGATGATCGCAAGAAATGTCTAAATCGTTGTCGTGAACTTATAGGGCTAGGCGGTATATTATTAGTCTTTGAGAATGTGCGTGCTGAAACTGATAATGGCAATAAAATACAACGCCAACGCTGGGGAGCGTGGCAACGAGATCATGGTCGTGCTCCTGCTGCTGTTGAAAAAACGCTAAATCAAATAGAAGTAAATGATTATGATGCAGTTATGTTTGTTGGTGGCCCAGGGTGTCGGCAATATTTTGAAGATGCAAAAGCACACCAAATAGCAAATGCTTTTCAACAAGCAGGCAAACTATTAACTGCTATTTGCAGTGCCCCGGTAACTTTAGCTAGAGCGGGATTACTGCATAATAAAAATGCCACGGTTTTTCCATCCGACAGCGATGAATTAGTCAAAGGCGGAGCAAATTATCACAATGAAGCCGTTGTAGTTGATGGCAATTTAATTACCGGTAATGGTCCACAAGCCGCTGAAGCTTTTGCTAATCAAGTCATCGCAGTGCTAAATAAATAACAGAATAAAGCACATGAATCACTCCATATCTTATTATTAACTGATAGTTCTGAACTTCGTTTGCCTTCTATAACTTATTAGGATTAATAATATTTTTAATACAAAATTAGGTTATACCAGTTATTCAACTTATAGCTTATTTACAATTAGAGCGCTACTGTAAATTTATACGTTAACTTTAAAGTATTATATTCTTTGTAAAAGAGATAATAATTTATACGATCTTTGTACCTTTTTTAGATTGCAAAACAAAAAAAATACCCAGTAATAGTCATAAAATCCACACCTTTTTTATTACACTGACGATATAAACCAGATAAGTCACAATGTGACATGTACTCCAGATATATTTTTAGGAGTTATTATGATTAAGAAATCTGGCGAAAGAACCGAAGCATTAGAAGTAATATATCAATCGATTAATAATATAAATTACTTAACAGATTGGAATGTCACTCCTTTAAAAGCTTATGACATAAAACCAACCAATGATAATGTATATTCAATTACATCTGATAAACTAGATAAAAAAAATGCTCGTAAAGCGTTTGTTAAATATGAAGCAAAATATACTACCAAAATGTCCAGTACTATTTATCTTTTTGGCAATCGTATAGTTGGAAAAGACGATGCAAGTGGTGTTGGCCCTTTTGTTCTTAAGAAGGTCGACTATCTTACCGATTATCAAGGCCAACAAGTTCGTCTTATAGAGGGAACTCCATCTAAGTTTACTAAATCTGCTAGGGTTGCTGAATCTACCATGGCAACAAAACCAGATGGTTCATTAAATATTGGCGATATAATTGAAATAAATATTGATAACAATGTAAATAGTCCTTCTGAATCATCCGCTTCATCAACAGATGCACTTGACGAGGATACATTATTTTATATCGATGATGGACTTGCTAGCCAAAAGCAAGTGCCACAAAGTTATGTTCTTTGCCTAGATAGTATTAAACATAACAATGAAGAGCCGGTAATTGTATTAGTGGCGACTGATGCCATTAAAAATAGTATAGGATATGGTATAGTAACATCTGATAAAGACTATGCTAAAAATCTAAATAATCATGCCCCATATCATGGGTTAAAATTTAAAAAAGCCCAAAATGGCACCTGGATTTTTCTTTACCCAAGATCAAGAGCCGATCTTGGTATTGAAGCTGCAAATTTTCTTAACGGACTTGAAAAAAAATATACTTACGAACTTAAAGAAGCCGCAGCTGGTAAAAAAGAAATATTTTACCCACCAGCGTTAATAATAACATCAGATCCAGAAAATGAATAATTCGTGTTATCGTTTTTAAACATATAAAAATCCGACGTCTTGGTTTATTAAAATAAATATATTTAGTATATTTTGTCAATAGCTTTTTGCATCTCATATACTGCCAACGCTGCCGGAAATGGCTTTAAAGCGCGCTCAAAAATCCCTAAGCTATAAGCAATAACTAATCCATAGTTAGTAATGGGTATGTTTGCCGCTTGGCAGCGTGCGATACGCGTTAGCATGGCGCGGCGATTAAAGGTACAGGCACCGCAATGAATCACCAGTTTATAGGGTGATAAATCATCGGGGAAATCATGACCCTGCACATGAACAAATTCTAGCTTACCGCCTACGTATTGCATTAACCAGCGTGGTATTTTTACGCGACCGATATCTTCGCCAATGGGGTGATGGCTACAGGCTTCGGCAATTAATATGCGATCACCCGTGTGCAAATTCTCAATTGCCATCGTACCTTTTACTTGGCTGACTAAATTGCCTTTAAAGCGCGAAAATAAAATTGAAAAACTGGTTAAAGGCACTTCTGGTGGCGTATCAGCAGTAACTTTTAAAAAGGCTTGCGAATCAGTAACCACTAACTTTGGTGGGCGTTGCAAATTGCTCAGTGCATGTTGTAGCTCACGCTCTTTAACCACTAGCGCCATGGCATCGCTATCGAGTAAATCTCTGATCGACTGCACTTGTGGCAAAATCAAGCGCCCCTTGGGGGCTTCTTTATCAATTGGTACTACTAAAACCGCAAGCTCACCCGGGCCGACGAGATCACCCAAAATCGCTGGGTTATCAATAAAATCAGGAGGGGCATTAGCCAGCAATGCTTCGTGCACAGCCAACACTCCCTCACCTTTAGCCGCTACCGTCTCAACGCAAGTAATATCAAGTTTTTGCAAATGTTCACGAGCTGCTGCAGAAGGTTTGCTGATATCAGTTTTGTTTTGTACTACGATAAGTGGCACTTTACGGCTTTGCAGTTCAGCAACGATTTGCTCTTCAAACGGTCCCCAAATATCAGCTTCGGTTACAATGACCCCAAGATCAGTACGATCAAAAACCTGCCTGGTCTTTTTGATGCGCAGCTCACCCAAAGCGCCTTCATCGTCAATACCAGCAGTATCAATAAATACTACCGGCCCGAATGGTAAAAGCTCCATCGGTTTTTCAACTGGATCAGTGGTGGTGCCGGCATGGGCTGAAACAATCGCAACTTCTTGACGGGTTATGGCATTAAGCAAACTTGATTTGCCAACATTACGCCGTCCAAATAAACCTATGTGCAACCGCATACTCTTAGGAGTAGTGCTAGACATCTATCATTCTTTCTTATTTACAACTTCTTTATGCCCTAAACGACATACCGCCTCAGGGCTTAGCAACTCATCAAGTTGTTCTTTGGTTAACAAACCTTGTTCAATCACTATTTCACGAACACGACGTCCGCTTTTACGGGCTTTAATCGCAACATTACTGGCTTGCTCATAACCCAGCGTCGCCACTAATGCCGTTAACATAGCGGTACTATTCTCAATATCTTTTTTACACCGCTCTTCGTCAGCCACAATACCAGTCACACAATGCGTACCAAGAATATCACAGGCTGCCGCTAAACCCTCGCAGCTTTCTAGCAGGGCTGATGCAACTAAGGGCAAAAACGGGTTGAGTTCTAAATTACCATGCGCGCATGCTATGCTAATGGACATATCATTTGCCATAACCTGCATAGCCATTTGGCTAACTGCCTCAGGAATCACCGGATTAACTTTACCTGGCATTAATGATGAGCCTGCTTGACATTCGGGCAAGTGAATTTCACCAAATCCGGTTTGCGGCCCTGAAGATAGAATGCGCAAATCAGAACAAATTTTAAATAATGTGGTAGCGCAGGTTTTTAACATGCCACTGACTTCAACAAACACATCAGCATTTTGCGTAGCATCAACTAAATTCTCAGCTCGTGCAAATCCCACACCAGTCTCTTCGCGTAAAAAATCAACTACCCGAAAAATGTATTCCCGTGGTGCTGCTAAACCAGTACCAATTGCAGTACCGCCGAGATTAACCACCCGCAGGCGTTCTTCGCACTTATATAAACGCCAACGATCACGACTTAGGGCCTCGGCATAAGCTCCCATTTCGCGCCCAAGAGTTATAAGCGCCGCATCTTGCAGTTCAGTACGACCGATTTTAACGACATGGGCATAACGTTTTTCTTGCGCTTGAAAAGCCTCTTGCAAAGCAATAATTTTATTTTCAAGTTGACGCAGTAATAATATCGCCGCAAGTTTAAGAGCGGTTGGAAAAGTATCGTTAGTAGATTGATGTAAATTTATATCATCTAAGGGTGAGACGCGTTGATAATTGCCCAGCGGCTCTTGCAATATTTCTAAAGCGCGGTTAGCTATGACTTCATTGACATTCATATTGGTACTAGTGCCAGCACCGCCTTGCAGTTTATCGAGTATAAAATATTCATCAAGACTGCCTACAGCTAACTCACGACTTGCACGCTCAATAGCATCAGCCTTAGTGGCATCATCTGCCCAAACACCTATAGAACGATTAGCACGGGTGCAGGCAAGTTTTACTAAGCCATACGCATGGATCAACGATCTATGTACAGGTTGACCGGTTAGGGCAAAGTTTTTAAGTGCTCTTTGGGTATGAGCACCATAAAGAACATGAGACGGTACTTCGATCTCGCCCAATAAATCACATTCTTTACGATAGTTAAAACTCACTAAACAAACTCATCACGCTTTCCTGAGCGTACCGCCTCTAGTAAGCGCGTAGATATTGCGCGTTGTTGCGCATCCATGCGTTCTAACGATGCCGCGATATGCTTCTCACCCTCATTTTGCATTACTGTATCACCATAGTCGAGTAAATATTCAAGATAGGTCGACAAGGCATTAGGGTCACAGTGATTTTTTATTTCACCGGGTTTTGCCATATCCATAAAATCTCTACCGGTGCGTCCTAAACGATAGCAAGCCGTACAAAATGAAGGCGTAAAACCCATTTTAGTAACATCTTGTATTACTTCAGCCATTGAACGATGATCACCTAATTGAAATTGTGCTGCTTGCTCTTGACGTTGCTCGCTATAGCCTGCCGGGTTGGTGCGACTACCAGCAGAAATTTGCGAAACGCCTAATGCAAAAGTTGTACGCCGTATTTCAGGGCTTTCACGTGTCGACATGATAATGCCGGTGTATGGTACAGCAATGCGCAAAATGGCCACCAGTTTGCAAAAATCAAGATCTGACAAAGCATATGGCGGCTTGGCAGCAATCTCTGAACCCACTGCTGGCTCAAGCCGCGGTACACTGATTGTATGAGGACCAACACCAAAACGCTCTTCAAGATGCGCGATGTGCTGTAACATGGCTAATACTTCAAAACGCCAATCATAAAGACCTAACAATGGTCCTATACCAACATCATTAATACCCGCTTGCATGGCACGATCCATTGCAAATAAGCGCCAATCGTAATCACGTTTTTTACCAGCAGTATGAACCTGACTATAAGTTTTGCGATGATAGGTTTCTTGAAATACTTGATAAGTACCAATGTTTACGGCTTTTAACTCGCGAAATTTTTCAATGCTAAGCGGAGCAACATTAACATTTATGCGTCTAATTTCACCGCGGTTACTTTTTACTTCATAAATAGTTTTTACTGCTTTTAATACATATTCAAAACCCTCACTGGGAGACGACTCGCCTGCAACCAGTAATACCCGTTTATGACCTTGATTTATTAACACACGAACTTCAGCGGCAATTTCTTCTTGCGTTAATGCACGACGCATCAACTCGCGATTGCTAGCGCGAAAAGCACAGTAAGTGCACTCATTGCCACAAAGATTAGAGATGTAAAGTGGAGCAAATAATACTAATCGCGGGCCGTAAATCTCAGTTTTAACGCGTTTTGCGGTATTAAAAAGTTCTGAGATTAATTCGCGATCGCAAAGCTGTGATAATATGGCTACCTCATTAGCGTTTATCCCTTTAAGTTCTATAGCTTTCGCAAAAATTTCGCGTACTTGTGATGATGATGGGGCGGGTTTATTAGTAAGTGCCTCCTCAATTTTTCTTTCATCAATAAATGGTGTATCTACTTCATGATTCATCTATTAATTCTCCACTAACGCTACTCAAACTAAGATGTTCGTAGCGCCCTATAGCGCTATTTATCAATTCCTGCATTATCACTTAGTGATAAATTAATATAATATAAACATTCACAATACGATGGCGCTAGCTTTGTATGGGAATTATTTAACAATTACGCGATAGTTTAGATTAATATTTGATAATCTAATGCTCACTTTGCTGATGAATACTCAGTAGTAACTGTGAGCGTTGCACCCAAGGCATAAATTGCGGATATTCTGAGCCAATTTCTAAGACTTTATGCAAATCAATCAAACCTGCTTCAATATTGCCGGATAAAATATTTGATTCACCGCGATAAACATAGCTAACCACATCAGTCTCATCATTGGCGATAGCCATGTCATAGGCAGCAATAGCCTCAACATAGTCTTTCATTTGTTGGTTTACCGCACCAAGCGCACGCCAATAATGTGGGGTATAAGGTGCATAAGCTGTCAAACCGGTAAAAATATCTTTGGCGGCATCATATTTGCCGTAAGTGAAAAAGTTATAACCAAGGGCATAAATAGTCTCCATTTCATCATCGCTTATGCCCTCAAGCTCTTGCAGGGTGATCAACCCATTCATAAACCCATGAATCATAAATTCGAGATATTGGGCGGCAGTATTCTCGATTTCGATATATTGGCTCATAGGCAGAATATAAACGAGGTTGACGAATGTGCCAAGTGGGGGCAATCGATAAATAAACCCTAATGAGGGCTTTTCATGTTGTAAGCGTCACCATAAATACCTTGGTTATTCTATAAATTGTGATGATATTTGCCCATTATTGTAAATAAATACTTCGGCATTAACTTTGTCGCCATGTAATAACCATCCACCACTGTTCACGCATTTAAGTTCGCTGCCCGTAATATGATTAGCCAAAAGAGTAGGGTTGGACCATGGAATGGGAGCATGCGTATGACCAAAAACCAGAGTATTGGGGATTGGTATTTTATTGTCACAATATAAAGGCAAGCTGTTGATATGGTTAAGTTGTTGTATAGAGGAGAGAAAAAATTTACCAATCCGCTTTTGTACATCTTTTTGGGCAAGAAAATTATTTATTGTTTTAGGGTTTTCAATTTTAGCGATTTTTTTTAAGAACCAATTTTTAGTAAATTTAAACAAAATTTTCAGTATAATTGCCGCTATTAAACCGAAATTTAATATATCAATTAAAACACCAGGTAGGCGCTTATAATATTTGCGAACCCGTTTTAAGTCTTTAGTGCTTTTAGCATTTTCTATTTCTTGTTGCACGGTTTGAAAGATGTAGGTTAGCGGGCCAGCTTGACCAACTCCCGAGCACATAAATTGATTGATAGAAAAATTCATTGCCATCATTGAATCAAGAGGCGCAAATAGACCATATTGGGGATCACAAACTACATTGGTTGGGGTTTTAACTATACTGGCATTATTAAGATCATCTTGAGTTAAAGCTATTGCTAACTCGCCTTCAATAGCCCAGGTGATTTGAAAATAATCTCCATGAGTAAACAAAATGCAGTCACCATTTTTTGTAACTAAGTAGAAGTTAGGATTAGCCACAAAAAATCTGGGCCGATCTTGATTGAAGGTTGGCTTAAAATCATCGTTTATCGGTGAAGAGAAAAACAGGCGGTCGAGAAATATACCATCACGGTTTTCACGAGATTTTTCGTAAACTACATCGATTAGTTCATCATGCGCTGAAATTAACCAAAGGTCTTTAGTTTTTGAATTAGGTCGTTCATCAATTATTGCTGCAACTGAATGTCTGAGTGGCTGTGGGGGTAAACACTTGCGTATTCGTTTTACAATACAAATTTCATATTGTAACAAGTGCCACATATCTCGGTCATGATTGCCGGCGAGGTAAATAATATCTGCTGCCAATTTATCTTTTACAATAGCAGCGAAAAATACCTTTGCGGCATTATAGGCAGTCTCATAATGTTGTATGGCAAAGTCGAAAATATCCCCCAATAAAACTAAGTAATCATTTGCAGCAGTTGCAGTATCGCTAATTTGCACTCCCGCAAGGCAAGCATCACGCAACTTTATATATTTGTCGCTTAGTACAAACTCACCAGAGGCGGGATCACGTTTGACTATACCGCATCGAGGATCACCTAAATGTAGATCAGAAATACAAACGATGCGCATGATCGCAATAATATATTAGTTTTACAAATTGCCTGCAACTTGCTTAACGGACATGGCTGCATTTTGCGTGCGTTTGCCTGATTTTAGTGTCTGGTACCAGTTGGGCTAGATAATTTTTTGTCTTTATGAGTATATTTGCAACTGTTACAAGTATTTATAGATGTCCGCTTCATTAGCACGGGTAGATGTCCGCGTGTTTGAAAACCTGTTATTGTCAAACGGGTCGT
>JAFGEK010000155.1 GCA_016931625.1 Deltaproteobacteria bacterium
ACGACCCGTTTGACAATAACAGGTTTTCAAACACGCGGACATCTACCCGTGCTAATGAAGCGGACATCTATAAATACTTGTAACAGGCACTAAAACAGGCATTGTTACTGATACGGTATATGTCCGCAGTATAAGCACGGGTAAATGTCTGCTACAAATGCGGACATATATAATTAATTGCAGCACTACGTGGGTCACGATGCACTAACTTGCGTTTTTAGTATGTTGCGAGTATTGCCAAATATTCATAAGCTCTTTTATGCGTAACGAAGGTTCATTACTTGCACAGACATAACGAACGACTGCAAAATTATTTACATCAGCGGATAAAATTTTAGGTAAGCGCTGTGCATCAATACCACCAATAGCTACACAAGGTAGTTTTGATTGTTTAATTATAGCTGCAACTCGATTAATACCAACAACAGGATCTGGGATTTGTTTTGTCGGAGTAGTGAAAACTGGCCCTATGCCAATATAGTCTAAAGGTAGATCTTGTGCTGCTTGTGCTTGGGTTTCATTATGAGTTGAAAGGCCAAATATTTTAGGTTTATTAGTAATCCATAGTTTTCGTGCTTCAATTATATTTATATCAGTTTGGCCAAGATGCACCCCATCTGCGTCAATCATACGGGCAGCAATTACATCGTCATTAATAATTAATTTTGTTTCACTTTCATCAGTTATTGCGCGCAATTTTTTACCAACTTGAACAACTTCTTCGCGCATTGCATTTTTCATGCGAAGTTGTATATAAAGCACACGATTTTCTACAGCAGCTTTGGTGCAATCTTCATAGCCAGCAACAGGGTTGGTAATTACTAAATAAAGACCAAAATTGTTTTTCATTTGTACTGCCTTTATTTTATGGTGCACTTGATGAAATAAATACCTGGTCAAAGTCTTTCCAAACTGGTTCAAAGCCATGTAGGCTTAAAGTATTAGCAACTTCTTCGGCGCTTCTATGATCTTTAATACCAAATTGTTCGCCAGCATGTGATATGCCACCATAGCCACCAGGGTGAGTACAACTACCGGCGCTTACGCGGGTGATACCTAAATTTATTAGGTTATCTCTTAAAACTGCAGGTTCACGTGTTGATAATACTAAATCAGCGTCAGGCATCGCTATGCGTATAGTGCAAATCATTTGTACTAAATCTCGGTCATTTACGTGTATTAGCTTTTCATGGTTGTCGCCAGCGTGTTTACGTATACGCGGAAAACTAATGGCAATTCGACTACGCCAAAATTTGCGACTAAGCTCTCGAGCATGTTGCACTAAAGCTAATGCTTCATATTGCCATGGCCCTAATCCTAACAATGAGCCGATGCCAAGCGAGCGAAACCCAGCTTGCCCGGCATCGTTAATTGCCTGCAGACGGCGTTGATAATTGGCTTTGGGTCCGGCTAAATGTACTCGCTTAAATATATCTAGGTCGTAAGTCTCTTGGTAAAGCGCAATACCATCATAGCCAGCGGTAACTAATCGCTTATAGCCATCAAGATTAAGCGCCCCAATTTCAATTGACAATGATGCGAACATCGGACCTATGGCAGTGGCTATTTTTTCAAGATATGAAACAGGTACAAAACGAGGTGATTCACCAGCCACCAGCAAAATATGACGAAACCCTTGGTTATAAAGATATTGGGCTTCAGAGACTACAGCATCGATGCTTAAAGTTATTCGTTCAATATCGAGGTGATTTGCAAAGCCACAATAACTACAACGATTGACACATTCATTTGATATATACAAAGGCGCGTATAGTTGCATGGTGCGCCCAAAACGCTGTCTGGTTATTTGTTGGGCCTTGATTGCAATATTTTCAAGATACGGTAATGCCGCTGGCGAAAGCAATGCAGCGATATCGCGCTCTTCTAATTGTGTGCGGGTAAGAGCTCTATTAACATCACTCGTGCTGGCATTCTTGGTTATTGATAAGATTTCAGCAACTATCATAAGCTATCTCGTAAAAAACCAGTCAGTGGGCTAGAGGCTCGCGCGGTTAATGATTCATTGCCAGCACCCGCACAACGCGCCATCTCGCCAGCGATTACTGCGGTTTTAAATGCCTCCGCCATTAATATGGGATTATCAGCAATAGCAATTGCAGTATTAACTAAGACAGCATCAGCACCAAGTTCAATTGCCTCAGCGGCATGTGATGGTACTCCGAGACCTGCATCGACCACCACAGGCACAGTAGCTTGTTCAATGATAATGCGAATTTGATCACGAGTCCTTAAACCGCGATTTGAACCTATAGGTGCGGCAAGCGGCATTACGGTTGCACAACCTACCTCTTCAAGACGTTTAGCTAAAATTGGGTCAGCATTAATATAGGGAAGCACCACAAATCCCAGTTTCACTAGTTCTTCGGCAGCTTTAAGTGTTTCGACAGGGTCTGGTAGTAAGTAATTAGGGTCAGGGGTCACTTCAAGTTTTAACCAATTAGTTTTGCATGCTTGTCGTGATAGTTTAGCTAGACGTATTGCTTCTTGAGCGTCTCTGGCACCAGAAGTGTTTGGCAGCAAGCGATATTTAGTAAAATCAAGAGCCGAAAGGGTGCGATCTGCAGGAGAAGTAACATCAACTCGCCGCAGCGCTACAGTTACTAATTCAGTACCAGAAGCGTCTATCGCCTTCGCCATGATTTCTGGCGATGAAAATTTACCAGTGCCAATTAACAAGCGAGAATTTAATTGCTCGCCATTGATAATAAGTTTTGATTTTTCACAAACCATTAGATTTAGCCTCCACCAACGAAATGCACAATTTCGACAGTGTCATCGTCATTAAGAATACACGATGAGTACGCATCTGTATCAACGATTTCGCCGTTGTGTTCTACGGCAATTTGTTTTTCATTTAATTCTAATTTATAAATTAGTGCTTTGATGGCAGACCCTTTAGTTACTTCAATACGATTGCCATTAAGCGTTACAAACATATTATTCTCCTTGATGCGCTGTGATTAGACCGAGTAACCATCGAATTATTACATTGGCTTGCAAAGCAGCAGCTAAAGTTACGCGTGAGGCTAATAAACGGGCATTTGCTGTTGCGGCAGATACCCCATCTCCAATGATAAAATGATTACCAAAAACACGTCGACAAGAAATGGTGCAGGCTGGTCCATCACCAGCAATACCCGAAACCGTAACCAGCGGCGTAGTGGGTAAGTACCGCCGCATAGCTTTGGTGATTTCTGCTTTTGCCACAGGGTCATCGAAACATTCGGCGACAAAATTGCATGAAGCGAAAAATTGCTTGGTGTTTTTGTTATCAATTTTAATCTGATACCATTTTAGGCTTACAAATGGATTTATTCTCTTTAAATTTGCCGCAAGAGCTTGCACTTTGGGCATGCCAATTTGGTCGACAAAATATTGCTGTCGATTAAGATTGCTAGGCTCGACTATATCAAAATCAATAAACGTTAATTTACCCACCCCAGCACGAGCAAGAATAACTGCTAAATTACTACCTAAACCGCCACAGCCAGCTATACCAACATGAGCAGGTTTAAGTTTTTCATATACACCTGGGCCATTGCGCAAGCCGATAAGATTTTCAAGTTCGGCAAAATCGTTGGCGGTGTTTGGCATTAGGAGGAGCACCTAATGCACCCATGCAAGTATCGTCAACTAACCTAGACCAAATTTTTACATCGCATCAGTTAGTTCATCACCGGCATTTTCACCACTGATGAGTATATCTTGGCCAGCGCGTACAAAAAGTATGTCTTGTGGGCAGGCAAATCCTTGTAAAAATTTGCCGCCATCTTTACGCATCTTCTTTAGCGATAAACCTAACATAACCAAATCAGCATTCTCGGAAACACCTGAAACTAGCTGTTCAAACGACATATCATCACTTAAAGTTAATTTATGAACATTATCAGCAGCCACAGGCAACCTGCCGGTAAATATTAGTTCATCTATTTGCCTTGAACGCTGTTGTTCATCTGTGGCTTTAATTACATCAAATACACGGATTTCGCTATCACCCCATTCAGAATGCCCAAGCAAAATATAAGCTAGCAAAATCATAAGATTGGCATTGCGATAATCACCAGGAGTTAACCAAATATGGATGCTCTTGCGAAAACCAAAATGACGTGGCCCCGAGCGTAAAATACATATATTTAATCCTGCTATTGCCGCAAAAAATGAACCATCAATAATCTCAGTTAAGTTTTCAGCATTTTCTTTTTGATAACTAAAGAGAATGCTGTTGTTTTCCATGCCCGCAATGCCAGGAGTTTGTACTATTTGTGCAATAGCGGTGCGAAAAGTTGGAGAAATAATTGTATCAACATAAATACCAGCGCCACTTACTTGGGTTTGGCTAATCAATCTTTTAAGTATATGTTGGGACTCTTTCTGAGTCGCCACGGTTAATGGACCTTCAATAAAATGAATATACGAACTAAAACCATAGTGATGGCTGATCCAGCGCAGTACATTAAATGGCGCCAAATGCGCGGTGGAGTAGCGCGCAATAGCAATAAAAGAAGGTCGCCAATTAGTCATATCTGGGGCGGCTTGTCTTTTTTGAATAGCTATTTGCAATTTTCGGGTTAGCTGAAATAAAACCCCACGAAAGACCATTGCTAAGTTGCGTTCGCCTTGGCGGGTGCGGCCAAGCCAAGTATAGATTATACCCATTATAGCAATAGCAAAAATAGCATATCCAGGTTGCATCATAAACATCATTAAGATGCAAGAAATAGCGCCAATCAATGAGGCATACCACTTGGTGCGAAAGGTTGGTCGATACGATGGATTGCCTGCAAAATGTTCAAGAAAACTAATACTGCATAAGGCACCGTAGGTAATCATAAAAAACATACTGATTATTTGTGCTACAAAATCGACATTGCCTAAAGCGACAAAAGTCACAACAATAACAGAGGTAAACCAAGTAGCATTTGCCGGTTCATTTGATTTGCCACGGCCGCGACTCATAATGTTGTTCCAATGTGCTGAAGGAAAAATATGGTCAGCGCACAGAGCTTGCAGAGTTCGAGGAGCAACAAGAATAGAACCTAGAGCTGAAGATAGAGTAGCAGCGCCAAGACCTATAAAAATAATTGGTCCCCATAAAGCAATGCGACTCATAATAAATTGATCGGACGCTAGATCTGCAGGTGTGGCACTAAGGTTCAATTTTATCACAACCGCCACATAAACAACTAATCCGGTAATAGTTGCAGCCAGGGTGCCAAGCGGAATCGAGCGCCTAGGATTGCGCAAATCACCAGATAAGCCAACACCGGCGGTCATACCTGTAAAAGCCGGAAACACGATAGCGAACACGTGAAAAAAGCTGTCGGGATTAGTAACAGTGCTAAATAGACTTAGTTGATGTGATTCAGGCGCCATGCCTTTACCAGCAAAAAATAGAGTCAACGAAGTAACAAGTACAAGGACAACTCCCCAGAGCGCGACGATACCTATTGAAGCACCACGTTTTGCAATTAAGACAGCAAGAGTTAAAGCCACTGGTAAGGAAATTATGCGAACGTCTGGAACAAATCCTGTATAAGATTCAATTATTGGAAACAGTGGGCGAAACGCCTCAGCAAAAGCAATTAAATAAAAAGCTACTGAAATAGCTTGTGATAAATAGAGTGAAATCCCTATTGCACCACCTAAGGTAGAACCAAAAGATCTACTGATAATGAAATACTCACCACCACCCCGTACACGTAGATTAGTTGCAATTTCAGCAACAGCTAACCCTGTGGGTACAGTTATTGCATGACCAATCAAAATAATTAGTACTGCGCCCAACAAACCAACATGTCCAACGGCATAACCAAAACGTAAAAATAAAATGGCGCCTAAAATGGTACTAATTGCCGCTAAATAAACTGGAGCGGTTCCAAAACCATTTTTTTTGTTTTTTTTATTACTCATACTCATTTGTTTTCGTAAATATTGCAGTCAGGGACACCCCTTAATTAACATTAAAAAATCATATGCTATTTTACTATTGATTATGGCTAAATCTTCCTTAATTTAAAAATCAGTTTGGTAAATATTACGGCATTTTTAATATCACCTTTTTAGATAACATAAGTGAGTGCTATTTTTTTGTGATTTTGAATAATCACGATAGCATAGACAACGATGAAACATATGGTTGTCACTATATTTATGATTAGTTGGATAGGATTCTTGGGCAATTCTGCCATTGCGTCAAACTCTCCCTCTCGTGCATATGAAGAGGCTAGACACTCATATTTTTTACTAAAAGCAGATAAAAAAAAGCAGCAATTACGCCATAATTGGCAAAATGTTATTGAAGAATTTCAAAGCATAGCAGCGAAGTATCCAAAAAACACTCAATCAGTAAAAGCCTTATATACGGCTGCAGAATTATGGCGTGGACTATACGCGGTGTCTTTTCTTGAAAACGATCTTGATAATGCCATAGCTGCCTATGAACGTGTGGCTAGCGAATATACAAATAGTAATTTAGCTGACGATGCATTGTGGCATCAGGCGCAATTAATTTTACAATATAAACAAGACGAAACTGCTGCCACGAAAGTTTTAGATCACCTGCTAGAAAAATATCCCTCTGGAGATATGGCTGCAAGTGCCCAAAATTTAAGGTCTAAGATTGCACCTTCACACAATTTGCCCAAAGAATCTTACATTGTAGATAATGCTAAAGATTTAAAGACCAATTCAATGAAGGATAACGAAAAAAATCATTCGATAAAAATCGAGGCCATAAAACATTGGAGTAATCCTGAGTATTCTCGCATAGTACTGTATTTTAGCCATGAGACTAAAACTCGTGAACATATTAAAAATACTAATAATACTTCAATCACATCGCAGATCACGGTGGATATCATTGATACTCAACTTGCGGCTAATGTTTATAAACCAGATATAATAAAAGATGAGCTTGTCGCTGATGTTCAATTTATTCCTAATAATGACGGGGTAAGTTTAAAACTGTCTTTTAAGCAACCAATAGAATATCGCCTGCTTACTCTTGAAAACCCTTATCGTTTTGTTATTGATTCTTTTGTTGTTACTACACCCGAACAAGAACTTACTAAGCCAGCATTAAAAACACGACGCGTAGTTATTGATCCTGGACATGGTGGTCGTGACAGTGGCGCTCGTTCAGCTTCAGGGTTGTTAGAAAAAAAGATTACTTTGTCTATTGCTAAAAAAATTCAAAGCATTTTAATTAATCGTGGTATTGATGCAATTTTAACACGTAATAAAGATATTACTTTAAGTCTTGAAGAGCGTACTGCTATTGCTAACCGAGTAAAAGCAGACTTATTTATTTCTATACACACCAATGCACATAAAAATAAAAATGTTAGTGGCATTGAAACTTATTATTTGAATACTACGGATGATAGATATTCATTACGTTTAGCTGCCCGAGAAAACGCAACGCAAGAAAAGCATGTGAGTGATTTACAGCTTATGCTAGCTGATTTAGCTACCAAAGCTAATACCGCTGAATCGCAAAAGCTGGCATTTGCTATCCAAAATGAATTAGTTAATCAATTACGCCCAATAAATTCTAAATTTCATAACAAAGGAGTTAAAGGCTCATTATTTTATGTTTTACTTGGAGCGCGTATGCCCGCAGTTTTAGTTGAAACTGCTTTTATCTCCAATCCCGTGGAAGCAAAATTACTTCAATCAACTAAATATCAAAAAACTATTGCAAATGCCGTTGCTGATGCAGTGTCAAAAAGCTTAGCGCAGCCTTTGATTGTAGCGCAACCGTAATAAAAATGTTATGTTTGCAGGGATGGTAACAAAATTTTTATAGGTCAGTAACAACTGTTGCACACATATGAAATTATGATACTCAAATGGCTGTGTCGGAAATAAAAAAAAGAGATAATTCTGGCTTGAAACAAGACATTGCCTCGGCAAGTGCGGAGTTAAGCAATCGTTGTAATCAGCTAGTGGCAGATTTTGAAGAGCGGCAGCGTCAATTACAGCAGTTACAAGCAGATGTTGAGAATAAAACTGCAATTGATGTTCGGTCGGTACAAACTCGCATAAGGCAACTTTTAAATGACAGAGGGTTAGCATCAGCAGCTGCAAGAGCAGGGCGTACTATTATCGGACTTAACGTTGCGACTAATAAAACTCAGTCAATTCCTACTAATATTCAGGCTACTGCGGTTAAATCGCAAAGCTTAGAAAACTTACTAAAAAATGTAATAGAAGATATTGAGCGACGCATGATTGAAGTACTTTCCAGCCGTTTTGAAAAATCTAAACATTTTGAGATGGCGCAAGCCCGAATCGAATTAAATTTACTTTCACATCTAAATCAAAGTATTGCGAAGCAGAGTTCTCAGATTCCTGAAGATCCAGTTTTAATTGACGCACTGAGAGAATATCTTAGCGAAGTAAAATCTATTTTGAGTGATATTAAAGATACAGAATGTAAGCGATTATGTGTGTTTGCAAAACATACAAAATTTCTTGCTGGTCAATTGACAGCTATAGGTGGTAGGTCTGCTTGTAGTAAAGAACATCTACAAAATATAATTAAACAGCTTAATAATAATAAATGTAATATAGATCAATTAGGTAAAGACCTAATTAATTTTTTTACATTAATCACTAAAGAATTAGAACAATGCTCTCCCACAGAAAATATTAGTGTAATTGACGAGTTATTAAACAATTAAGCAACTATTAAGTAATTGTGAACGACCCCCTAACTGAGCATAAGTTTATTTATGATGCTGGGGGAATAAGCTAAAAAAAGCTTAAGCTACAGAATTACTTGGCAGAGCTATTAAAAGCTAAAGCTAAACGTGAAATGCGACGTGCTGCATTTCGTATATGCAAGACGCCTTTGGATGCAGCTTTTTGTAATTCGCGACTCGCACAAGCCAGTGTCTCACTAGCTTTAGCGCGATCGCCACTAGTCAACGCTTCACGAAATAGGCGAATTTTATGGGAAACCCTGTGCTTAATACTATTATTGCGGGCTGCACGAACCTCAGATTGTCGTGCTCTTTTTTGTGCTGACTTATGTCTTGCCACGCTAAATCTCCAACGCCTTAATTAAAAAGATAAAAAAGATAATAAATGCGCAAAAAAATATAATTTGCGAGATTGGGCTAGATATCAGTGTTCAATTACATCTGTCAAGCAGTTATGCATTAGATAGATAATTAAATTATAAAACTGAATATGTACTAATTTAAGGTCTTAACTCTAAAAAAAAGCTACAGATAATAATAAAGTTCGCTTGTTTATCGCTGCGACAATATGCTAAATATTATGGCCCTGTAATTTTAGGCCTGCCCAATATGAAGCCCCGTTGTTGTATGTAAACGGTTTTTTAAGGCCTCCTTTTTTTCGGAGGAACAGATAAACGTGAGTGTAAAACCTCAACTTAAACAATATATCGGTAAAACTATTAGTCCGCATACGGTCGAAATAGAAAAGGGCCAAATTCGGAGGTTTGCCACCGCTATTGGCGAAGAAAATCCTATTCATTTTAATGAAGAGGCTGCTAAAAAAGTTGGTTTACGCACTATTATTGCTCCTCCAACATTTGCGTCAGCATTAATAATGCCTGACGTATTTCTTGATGTCTTCGGTTGGGATATTCAAGCGGTAATTCATCGCGCTGAGGAATATGAATATTTTAAACCCATATATGCAGGCGATGTATTACATATCGGTTATCGAATATCCGATATTTATGAACAACCTGGTAATAGTGGCACTTTAGTGTTTGTTGTTATTGAGACACGCGCTAACGATAGTCGCAATAACCTCGTTTTCAAGGGTAGGCGCGTAATTGTTAAGTTAAGAAGCTAAAATTAATATGTTTTACTTTTAAGGGCAGGAGAAAGAAGTATCGTGAGCAAACCGCTCGATTTTTTATCGATTGATAAAGGTACCCCCATTGAGAGTTTATCAATTCCAGCACTCACTCGTGTTGTTTTAGCTCGTTTTGCTGGCGCTGTTGATGATTATAATCCGATGTATCTTGATGACAAAGTGGCTGTTGCTTCTGGCAAAACATCGGTATTTGCCCCAACGAATTTGATTATGGCCTATATTGGGCGCATGATTGAAAATTGGCTTGTGGGTGCTTATTTACGACGTTTTGACCTAAAAGTAGTGCGCTTAGTTTGGCCTGGTGATGTATTAACTTGCCGTGGCATTATTAACGATAAAAGACGTGAAGATGGTGAATGCTTGATTGAGGCAAATGTATGGACTGACAATCAACGTGGTGAAAATGTTGCCAAAGGTATAGCTATTGCTGTTGTTCCTGATCCTGAGGCAAAATCAACAGCTTCATTTAATAAAACTGCGGGTATTATTTACAACCCAGGCGGTGTTTTAATTAAAAGTAAAAAAACCATCAAAGAAAAAGCCCCTACTAAATCAAAACGCAAAGCCTTAGATTGAAAGCGTTTATCTGTTTATGCCTATTGCTTTTGATGTGCCTCTGGCACCATTGACAACACTTAAACTTGGTGGCCGTGCTTTAAAATTTCTTTCTGCACAAACTGAAAACGACATAATCGAGAGCATAAACAATAGTGATGCTATCGGTGAGCCGGTTTTAATACTTGGTGGCGGCAGTAACGTGGTAATTAGTGATAATGGTTTTTCTGGTCTGGTGATAAGAAATTGTTTGCAGGGCATCACAACTTATTCCTCTTCAGAAGAGACACAGGTGTATGTCGCTGCGGGTGAATCTTTAGCTGACTTTGTTGCTCAAATGGTCGATGCTAGTTTGTCTGGCATCGAAATGCTCAGTGGTATTCCGGGAACTGTAGGAGCTGCTCCAGTGCAGAATGTTGGAGCATATGGTTCGGATATTTCACAAGTTCTGCAAGATGTAAGAGTATATGATCGTAAGCAAAAACAAATAAAAACTATAAATGTCGCTGAGTGTGATTTTAATTATCGCAATAGCATTTTTCGTAATAACTCACGTTATATTATTCTAGGGGTTACGGTTAAGTTAATTAAGAGAAATTATGCTAGCCCTGTTTGTTACAAAGAATTAGCACAGGCACTTCAAATTAATATTGGTTCAAAACCACCACTCGGCCAAGTGCATAAAGCAATATTGCAGCTTCGTCGTAATAAGGGGATGTTATTAGATACAGATGATACTGAGTCATGCAGCGTTGGTTCTTTTTTTAAAAACCCGATGATAACGCAACAAAAATTTTTGCTATTACAGAATCAATTTTTACAAAGTCAAAAAGAAAAAAGTGAAGATTCTATTCCGCATTTTATTGATGGTGATCAATTAAAAATACCAGCGGCATGGCTTATTGAACAAGCAGGTTTTCACAAAGGTTATCAAAAAGGACCTGTTGGAATTTCACGCAAGCACGCATTAGCTTTAGTGAATCGAGGTGGTGGTACAACTTGCGAACTTATTATTTTAGCTCGCGAAATAAGAGATACTGTTTTAGATAAATTTGGTATTTTGCTTGAGGCTGAACCGGTATTTGTTGGAATTACATTGTAACGGCAATTAAAGCCGCGCAAATGAGAGGTAAAACATGGCAGATCGAAAAGAAATATTAAAAGATTTACAGAGTCGTTTTGATATTTTGCGGAGGCATCTTTGACCTTGAAGCTTTAGCGCGCAAGTTGGCAGAATTTGATCATGACAGTCAAAATCCTCAATTATGGCAAGATGCTCAAAAAGCTGCAGAGCATCAGCGTGAACGAGCAAAAGTATCATCACAATTAGAACTCTATGGTGGTCTTGATAAAAAACTTACCGATGTCGATGAGCTGTTAGAACTTGCCGCACAAGACAATGAAATCGCCGTTGAAGTTGACGATACGCTTACGAATATAAAAACCACAATAGAAAAAATGGAACTTGAGCGCATGCTTTCAGGACAGTACGACGCGCTTAATGCCATTGTATCTATTAATGCTGGTGCTGGTGGTACTGAAAGCCAAGATTGGGTGCAAATGCTTTTGCGTATGTTATTGCGTTGGGCTGAACATCACGATTTTGAATATGAAATGCTTGACACCTTACCAGGTGATGAAGCTGGCTTAAAGAGCGCAAGTTTTTCTGTAATGGGCACTAATGCTTATGGCTATTTGCGCGGAGAAAGTGGCGTGCATCGTTTAGTGCGTATTAGTCCTTTTGACGCCAACAAACGTCGACATACTTCATTTGCATCGATTGCAGTTGCACCTGAAATAGATGATAGCATCGAAGTTAATATTCGTGATGAAGATTTGCGAGTAGATACTTATCGTTCTGGAGGAGCAGGGGGACAGCACGTCAATAAAACTGATTCTGCAGTACGATTAACTCATATACCAACCGGTATTGTTGTTGCGTGCCAGGCTGAACGTAGTCAGCATAAAAACAAGTCTAAAGCGATGAAAATGTTAAGGGCTAAGATTTTTGAGCGAGAATTACGTGCAAAAGAAGAAGAGCGAGCCAAGATAGCTGGTGAAAAGAAAAAAATTGAATGGGGTTCGCAAATTCGCTCTTACGTTTTACAGCCATATCGTATGGTAAAGGATCATCGCACTGGTCTAGCTGTTGGCAATACCGACGCTGTGCTTGATGGTGACTTAGATAATTTCATTGAAGCTTATCTTCTTGGGCGAACACCAACAAGTGTTGATGATGAAGCAGATGATTTATAAATATTCTTGTTAACATCTTGTTGTGGTCTAATGATACAGTCAGTTATTGATGTTATTTATTAGGGGGTGTCCCTAAATGTCTCCCGTCGATCTTCAAGAAATCCGCTACTTACGACCGCGTGCTCGCAGAAATCCTGCCTGCGACTTGCCACAAGCAAGCCTTTTGCATGATTTTGCTGCGCGCGCGGCCATCGCTTACGCGGCTTTCGTGAATTTCTCGGTCCAACATTTAGGGACACCCCCTATTAGTTACCATGTTTATAACGCATTAAGACATATTTTTCAGCGTTAGAGCAATTGCAAAAAACTAGCATAACGCTTTAACATTAAGTTGTTACAGGAGGTTATATGCCCTTATTGGCAGAAGATACCATGTACTCTGAACGAATGGACGATGCTTTAACTTTTGCTGCGGCAACCTTTCGTAATATTACTCGTAAAGATGGAGCTACTGCCTATTTATGGCACTTGTTAGCAGTCGCTTCTATGGTTGGAGAAGCAGGAGGGGATGAAGACCAAGTTATTGCTGGTATATTGCATGATTATTTAGAAGATATCGATGGTGGCTCATCAGCAATTCTTGCCACTCGTTTTGGTCCCAAAGTGGTTGATTATGTTGAGGCACTTTCAGATTGTACTACACGTCCAAAACCACCATGGCGTGAGCGCAAAGAAGGGCATATTGCCCGAATGCGCGAAGCTAGTGATGAAATTAAACTGATTGCTTTATGCGACAAAATCGATAATGCCCGAGCAACATTGCGTGATTATCGTGCTATTGGTGATGCTGTTTGGGAGAGATTTAATGCGCCTAAAGCAGAAACACTTTGGTATTATCGTGCAGTGTACGCAGCTATTGCTACAACCCTTAAACATCCAATGCTCGCTGAGCTTGATGAGTTAGTAAAAGCTTTACATCAAGCTACAGGAACATCATTTTAATTAAAGACAGCTATGCCGCAAATGCATAAGTATTCGCTGCATACACCACAAGGTATTATTGGGCCGGTTAAGCTTGATACGGTACGTGATCTAGTTGAAGCTGGCATTTTGCAAGCTGACACACTTGTGTCGCGTGATGGTGCTCCCCTTATAAATCTTTCAGCAATACCAGAATTTATATCATTTTTACGTTTGCCGGCATTAAAAGATATCAACCCAAATTATTCTGGCGATATCAGTATTTCATCCTTCATGCGTATGTTATTAAGATTGCATAATAACACATCAACTGGTGTTATGATCGTGCGTGACGCTACTCGTCGCAAGGATGTTTTTTTAGAATCTGGTACACCAGTATTTGTGACATCAACAATTGGTAAAGAGCGTCTCGGCGAGTTTTTAATTGCTCGCAATGAATTAGAACCAGAACAAGTACGTTTGGCGCTAACTAGTTCACAAGAATATGGAGAACCACTTGGTGTTGCAATAGTACGCTTGGGATATCTTTCAAAAGCAGCAGTACAGTTTGCATTGCGCGAGCAACAGTTTTATCGATTGATTGATTTATGTGGTTGGGAACATGGAAATTATAGTTTTTATGAAGATGTATATTATAAAGGAGAGAAATTAGATCTTGAGCTTTGTATGCCAGAACTTGCGGTTCGAGCCGCGCGACAAATTTCTGAGAGAATTATTTTAAAGAGACTTACAGATATTTTACCGATGATTGTAGTGGGTTTTAATGCAAAAGTTCTTGAGTTTTGTAGTAAATATTTAAACAGCGATGAGCGCGTGGCTTTGTCGGTTTTTGGTGGGGAGCGTTCGGCTGTGCAAGTGCTTATTGATGAGTCAAATAGTGCTGCTCGTCGTCGTGCGGTATTAACTGTGTTATATTTATTAGAAGAACTTGGTGGTTTACATTTGCGCAGTGCTGTTGATAAAACAAAAGTTTCAGATAAGCCTAATAGTGATTAATGATAACTCATTATAAAAATACATCGCAGCGTTTGTCGCAACGCTTGACTGAATTAGTTGTGCTAATAGAAGATAAGCAATCTCAAATACAACTGGATTTTTTGCTTGATTTATTAGGAGAGCGCTGCCATGCATTGTTTATTTTTATATTAGTTATACCATTTCTTCAGCCAATTCCGCTGCCTGGTGTTTCAACTGCATTTGGTTTGGCAATCGCATTATTAGGTGTGCAACTAACATTAGAGAAAAAACCATGGTTGCCACATTGGCTACGTAAACGACAACTTTCGACTGAGCGTATTGTTAAGATTTTTGCTGCGGGAAAAAACATTTTTCTTCGTTTTGAGAAAGTTATTCGTCCACGTTTGCAAATTTTGCATGCGCATCCAATTTGGCAGAGGATAACTGGGATAGTCATAACAATTGCTGGTTTATTACTCGCCATACCATTACCAATCCCTATATCGAATTTTTTACCAGCATTAATAGTGGCTTTATTATCCATAGGTATACTTGAAGAAGATGGCTTACTTATAATTTGGGGTTTTATTGCTTTCGTATTCTGCTTAGCATTTTTTGTGATGTTGGTTTTGCTGCCATATTTAGGCTGGCAATATGGCAAAGATTTTCTTTAGCTTGTGGTTTTTATGTTTAACCGGCTAATAAGGGCGAAAAATTTTGCCGTGGAGTAAAAAATTTAATGAGTAGCGTAGCAGTTGAATCTCAAAAACGACGTACTTTTGCCATTATCTCACATCCAGATGCTGGTAAAACAACGGTTACTGAGAAATTACTTTTATATGCTGGCGCCATTCATTTGGCAGGCTCAGTAAAAGCGCGCAAAAATTCCCGACATGCAATCAGTGATTGGATGAAGATGGAACAAGAGCGCGGTATCTCGGTAACATCATCTGTTTTACAATTTGGTTATAAACAAGCCGCATTAAATTTATTAGATACACCGGGACATGCAGATTTTTCTGAAGATACCTATCGTACATTAGCAGCGGTTGATTCTGCAATAATGCTTATTGATCATGCTAAGGGTGTTGAAGCAAGAACATTGCGTCTCTTTGAAGTATGCCGCATGCGCAAGCTACCAGTAGTAACTTTTATGAATAAACTTGATCGTGAAGGACGTGACCCTCTCGATCTATTAGATGATGTAAGCAAATCATTGAATATTGAAGTAGCGCCGCTTAACTGGCCTATTGGTAACGGTCGTGATTTTAAAGGGGTTATCGATATCCGATCCCAGATAGTGCATCTTTTTGCTGCTGATAGTCATGGTTCTACGATAGCAAAAGTTACTACGCTACCATTTGTTGAAAGTGAAAAGTTAATTGGTACACGTCTTTTTGATGAAACTAGTGAACAGCTTGAATTATTAGCCGCCGCTGGAACAGCATATAATCGTGATAGTTTTATGGCAGGTGAAGTGAGCCCAGTGTTTTGGGGTTCTGCGCTTACTAATTTTGGTGTCGGACCATTACTTGATTTTATTGCAGCTCATGCTGCACCACCAGCGGCGCGTATAGCTGAAGATGGCAATGTTATTAATCCAAACGACGAACGATTCAGCGGATTTATTTTTAAGATTCAGGCTAACATGAATCCGCGACATCGCGACCGTATTGCATTTCTACGGGTGGTCTCTGGCCGATTTAGTCGTGGTATGGAAACAGTATTAGGTCGATCTGGCGATAAGCTAAAGTTAGCAAAACCTCACTCTTTTATGGCGCAAGAGAGGTCGATAGTTGATGAAGCATGGCCTGGAGATATCGTTGGCTTGTATGACTCTGGGCAACTTCGTATCGGAGATACTTTATGTGAAGGTGCGCAATTTTCATTCTCTGGTATTCCACGTTTTGCTCCTGAGTATTTCGCTCAGCTTGTGGTTCGAGATGCGATGAAACGAAAAGCAGTAGACTCAGGGTTATCACAGTTATCTCACGAGGGTGTAATTCAATTGTTTTATAATTCTATATCTCGTCAAGAACCGTACCTTGGTGCGGTTGGGCAACTACAATTTGAAGTACTTAAAGAACGATTAAAAAATGAGTATGGTGCCGATGTTGCTTATCGTAGTTCACCATATCGTTGGGTGCGTTGGATTGGCGGTGAACCAGAAGGTCTTAAATGGTTAAAAGCCCGAAGAGATTATGCAATAATGCAAGACCGCAATGGCCGCCCAGTGTTGCTGGCAGAATCACAATTTTCTATTAACTATGCGCTTGAAAATGCACCTGGTTTGGTGCTCTATGATATTGAGCCATTATAAAAGTTAGCGTGGTTTTGGTGGTGCGCGTGCTGTTGCTTTGTCTGATACTACTGGTACTTGGCCCCAGTTTTCCATGGTTTTTTCATCAAGCAAAATAACCGGAAGTGGCTCACCACGGTCAGGGCTCCAATGTAAAAGCTCAGGTTCGTTGCCCCGTACTCGCAAAAAAGTATATTGCACACGTTCGCGAGGTATTAACACATCATGAGTAAAAACGGCTATCCAAGTGCCGGTATTATAATACCAAGCAGTTTCACCATGCGGTCTTTGCAAGCGTGTAGCAGTTTCTTCGTGAGTATGTCCAAAGGTAACTATGGGGACATCTAAAATATCTATAATACGTTGAGCTGCACGCTGTATTGGTTTTACGGGAGTAATGCGTGAATTTTTAAGTAAAGAATAAGCAAGAGCGCCTGCAGCGGTAATTAGCATAAAAAGATTAAGCGCCATAAATAGTACGGTTTTTAAAATGAAACCGGCGTTAAGAGCATTTATTGCCATTAGTCCAACAAACCACAAGCCTAGACCTGAAAGAACAACCAAACCAAAAGTGGCAAAGCCCATAACAAATTGCCAACTTAAACTGCGAATAGCGCGTAAGACATCAGCATTTACAGCTTTAAGTTTTTCAATAGCCAAAAGACGATTACCAAGGCCAGAAGTATTTGCAAGTTGACGTAATGATTTTTCATGTTGGCTTTGCAAATGATGCTTTGCCGATTGAGTAACAGTGGTTTTCGCGAGACGTCGTAAAACTTGCAAAGCAAATGGCAAATGACTTGCCATTACATTTAAAAATAAACTCGGCTGATTTAATAACAACCATTTAATATAACGAGGATTTGATTTACTGGTTGGTACTATAAAAGTTACGTGGCCAAAGCCATTATATAGATATTTTTGAAAGAAATTGCCAAGAGGCATGTCATGCTCAGCTTCATGAACGGTATCATCAACATTTGAAAGGTCACCTCTTAAATAATAATGATAAGCATTTTCTGGGTCATACTGGCATCCATGTTCTATCCAGATGCGGCCTGGTTCGTAATAAAACCAAGAATCAATTTTTAAGCCTGATAGCGCCCATTCGATTTCAAGAGGAGGCATTAGCTCGTGCAGCACCGATGCTATGGCATGACGAATTTCATTTTGCACAGGCGCCCATTGTACTTCGATATCATGATTGCCTGGTAGTATTATCACTTCGTGTCCACAACGGAGTATTTCGGCAATAGCTTGAACAAATCCGCGATGTCCTTGTAGGATTTGTGCGATAGTTCGTGCTGCAAGGGTAGGTGTATGCGGGGCGCCAAAACGGCGATCTAAGACTGATTTACTTGATGTTACTTTCTCTGGTTCAATGCGTAAAAGGTCAAAGATGTCGCCATTTAAGACAACTGTTAGGCCAATTTCTCGTTTAGCTGCGTCAGTACAGAGATAGCGAGCGAAACGTAATAAGTCATCATCATAAAAAAATGCTTCAAGTGCATAATAGCGGTCAGTTTTATAGTTCTTGCCACGACCCATATGCAGATCTGACAGAACTATTATGTCGCGTTGCCGCGCAGAATGTAGGGATCTCACCACTTGGGTTAGTTTAAACCTCTTCGCACCGAGATCCCAATAATTATAAAAGCTAGATGTAAAATTTTAATTGGCAGTTATAATGTGATAGTTTTACAAACGCAGTTGCAAAGCGACCCATTCATCACGTTGCAAGCGCATAACTACTTGGGGCAGATTGCGATTTTGTTTGACGGTGGCTTTTGCAATAGCATCTAGGACTTCATTTTCTTGATTGTGCAAAATACCTGATAGCACTAATGAACCGTCATGTTCAGTATGTGATACAAGAGGCATAGCTAATTCGATTAAAGTTTGAGCAAGAATATTTGCGACAACCCAATTAAAAGTGCCGGTAATCTGCATTAAAGGTTGTTCGCTGGTTTCAATAATATGACCAACACCATTTTGCATAATATTTTCATATGCAACTTTTACGGCAGTGGGGTCATTATCAATGGCGATTACTTTTTGACAGCCCAAAATTGCTGCAACGATTGCTAAAATACCAGAGCCACAACCAACATCAAGCAGTTCAATTTTTTGACCTACTGCATTGTCTAAACCCGCCTCAATTAATTCTACACATAATGCAGTAGTAGCGTGCTGACCGGTGCCAAAAGCTAATCCCGGGTCAAGAATTACCGGTAAGCTTTCTGTACGGGGTTGAAAGTCTTTTTCCCAAGAAGGGATAATGACTACTCGTTTGCCAATCTGTAATGGGGGGAAATGCTCTTGCCAACGAGTTGCCCAATCAGTATCGTTGCGTTTGCTTATGCTCATATTGGGAATATCGCTAACCCCAATACTCGTTAAGGTGTTGAGAGTTAATGCAGCTATCTCATCACGCGTCATTTCATCAGCAAAACAAAGGCGCAAGGTAGAATAGTTTTGGGGTGTCGTCGGTATTTGAACGCTATCTTGGGTGTTAAAAGCAGGAGGGGGTAAGTTTGTTGATAGTTGTTCACAACCCAGTGCCCCAGCTTCAATGAATAATGCACCAATGTCGTCAACTAGGGCATCAGGCACGATTACATCTACCTGCCACCAAGAATCGTTAGCTGTTTCTGAGTTCATTGTTTTAGGAGCATCCACTATTTAACTACACGCAAATGGTCGCGGCGCGGTGGTTGGCGTGATTTTTCATCTTCATTATTATCTGATGGAGTTTCATCTGATTGTGTAATGACTCGCAATTGCGGTTTTTTATTTTTTGCTGAAACACTATCATGGCTGGGGGTTTTGCGATTGATAATACCATTAGCAAATTCACTTGGCACATCTGCCGGGAATAGAATTGGACGTCCACTTACATGCGAAACCAATAAATAGATTGCTGACCAAGGCAAACGGCAGGGATAGGGTGTGCCTGAGAAAGTTAAGGTGGCATTAACCCCAACATCATCAAGCTGCATTGGTAAACCAAAACGATATGATAAATTTAAACGCAATTGCGCATCGCCACGTAAATGTTGCGGTACATCTACACCGTCACTGCGAGCATCAAGGGTGACAAGCACCATGCCTTGAGCTAAAAGCTCATTTAATACAGTTTTTTTACTTTCGCGGTCACGAACGTCCATACGGACCTATCATGGCAAACCTAGACGTAGATCTGCAATGGTACGAGGTAGTATTTTTGTTAAATACGATAAGAAGATCGACTTTTTTCAATTTTTAATAAAATTTGAGTCCCTTAAATATTCTTAGTTTTTTTTCACTGCCTTTTTAGCTTGCTGCCATAGCTTTTCAAGTTCTTCTAGCTTTGCATCGCGGGGGCTGCGTCCTTGTTGGCGTAGCTCCTGTTCCATATGTTCAAAGCGGCTTTGAAATTTGTTGGTTGCTTGTTGTAGCGCAGTTTCGGCATCTACACCCAAACGACGACTTAAATTGACCATAGTAAAAAGTAAGTCGCCAAATTCGTCAGTCACGGCGTTTTTATCATTTAGTGTTAAGGCTTGCTGTAGTTCAGCCCATTCTTCATTTACTTTGGTAGCAACTTCGCTAGCATTACTCCAATCAAAACCAGCCGCCCCAGCTTTTTCACCTGTGCGAGTAGCCCGAAGCAAGGCAGGGAGGTTGCGCGGAACACCAGCTAAAACACCCTTATCTTTAGGGCGCTCTTTAGCTTTTACAGCTTCCCATCTTTGCAGGGCGCCGTCAGCATCTTTAGCTTTATTATCGCCAAATACATGCGGATGTCGTCTTAGTAGCTTATCAGCAATGCCATCTACTACCGCAGCAATATCAAATTTAGCATCTTCTTGTGCAAGTTCAGCCTGAAACACTACCTGTAAGAGCAAGTCTCCTAATTCTTCACACCACGAAGCTGTATTGCCTGAGTCGATGGCGTCGATAGTCTCATAAGCTTCTTCAATTATGTAAGGTTTTAGGCTAGTTGGTGTTTGTTCGCGGTCCCACGGGCAACCACCAGGAGCGCGCAAGCGTGCCATAATGCGGCAAAGTTTGGTAAATACAGCCCCGGCTTGTTCAAAACGGTCCATAGTGATTTGCTCTAGCACAGAGTTTCAAGAAATTAGCAATAAATAAATTCGCAAAGTTAAACGTCTTATAAATTAACGCTGGCACGAACGTCCCGGGGCGGGTAGCCTTATTAGATTGTACTTCAAACCGCTGGAGGGTTACTCATGAGACGTAACTATTTAAGCTTACCTTTAATGGCAGCATTTATGTTGCAAACAATGGCTTGCGGTAAAGACACTGAAGAAGAAGCGCAAGGCCCAGCACTACCACCTGCAGACAGCATGGAATTGCAAGCTTTTACTGCCGGTGATCAAAGTACTGCGTTAACCATACCGACAGGCACAAAAGTTAATGCTGGAGCTGCCGCTCTTTCTGTTGGCTTAGTTACCTTAGCTATAAACATTGTCCTGATTATCCCCAAAGCTATTTTTGCAGGTGTATTAACCGAAAAACCTAAATATAACGGTGAAGAATGGATATGGAAACATACGTATCCATTACTAGCTTATGATGCTGAGCTACATGGATCAGTAAAAGATAAATTAGAATTAAGTATGCATATGACAGGCCTTAAAGACCAAAACGATTACATCCAAGATTATGTTTGGTATACTGGCAGTCATGGACTTACTAGTGGTACTTGGCAGTTTTATGATCCAGGTACTGAATCAGAGCCTGGGCCAACTGTACCGGTATTGACTATCGATTGGTCACGCGTAAGCGCCACCGAAAAGAAATTAATATTTACCAATACCCGCCCAGATGTGCCTGAAAAAGGCGATACCATCACTTACGAATTAGATGGTAATATCGCCAGCATGGAAATTGTTGATAAGATTGATAATCAAGATGCGACCACAACTTTTACAGTAGTTTGGAGTGTCGCCGATGGTTCGGGTAAAATTGAGAAAAACGATGAAACGTTATGTTGGGATACTTTAGAAAACGACCAAGTTGATATCATATGTCCTGATGACGATTGGCCTGTTCCTTAGAGCAGTTTCCTCTTGAATTGATCTACTGCGACACGAAATACCTGCCTCCATCTGGCGGCCTCGTCGTTTCGCTGCTCGAAATAGGTCCACTATTACTGCGCTGCTCACTCCTCAGGCGCCATCTTCGGCTACGGTCTGTCATGTCTCGCTACGCTCACTTCAAAAGGAAACTGCTCTAATTTCGTTTAATTATTACGTATTTTCAGCGATTATTGGTTTGTTCATTAAAGTTTATCGCGATTATCTCGGTTTAATAAAATTAGTAAAGTACGCACTTTCTTGCTGGGCCGGCACTTGCCATGTTAACACCTTTTTTGGCAGATGATTACGTTTAGCTAACTTAAACGAGCATAATTTGGCATTATGACCAAAAGGTTTGGTAGGACATCATTTTATTTTCTTCCCTGCCAAATTGGCATGGTGTCTATAATTGTAATATTAGTGGCATTTGTTGCGCCTTTATTAATAACAATGACAGCTAAAGTAAGTTTTGCGCAGGCAGGTATTCCTTATTTAGTAAAACCTAAAAAAGAATCTCCTGATATATCCTCTCAACAAAAACCATCAGTAATACCTGCACCAAATAATATAACAGATGATACGATCGAAGCTCCGTCTCATATATTGCCACCAGCAAAAACTAATAAAACTTTAACTCCAGAGCCTAATCAAGGTAAATCACCATCATTTTTTGCAGATTTATGGTCACGCAGACGCGCTGCGTTGTCGCGTGGTGACTACCGAGAAGCTACTAGAATTCTTGTCTCAATTATTAACGCTAAGAATGCCTCAGGATGGCCTGATTTTTTTACTTATGGTATTGCCTTGGTTCAAGAAGCTAAGCGATCACTTGCAAGCGGTCAGCCAAACAAGGCTATTAATATAGCTAAAGGAGCAACTTTATTAGCTCCACATTTACCAGCAACTCATTTCATTTACGGCCAGGCTGCTTGGGCATCCTCTGAAGGTAGTTTTACTGATGTTATCACATCTTATTTGCAAGGCTTATATATCACTATTAGTGAACCGCCACTGATACGCATACATTTAGGCAATTTCTTTTTATCTTTATCTACTGCAATACTTTTAGTCGCTGGCGTACTGACAATAATTTCTTTATATCGATATAGCCGTCTGTTTTTTCATGACCTACAGCACATTTTACCGCGCTCGGCCTTTAGGATCCATAGAGTATTATTAGGCTTATTATTATTGCTTGCACCAATATTGCTTAGGCTAGGGATATTATGGGTAATAGTTATTTGGTTGTCGTTATTTTCAATTTACTATGAAGTACGTGAACGCGTTGGTGTCGTAGTACTTTTAGCAGCTATAGCTGGTGTAGCCTTTTTATTGCCTTGGCTTATTTCGCATTTAAATTATGCCGACTCTCGTTCACAAGATGTGTATTTAACTGTACGTGATATAGGTGCAGAGGCTGCAGCCAACCGGGTTCGATTGCTAAAAAATGTTGGTCCTGATGAACTTTACGCATTAGGTTTGCGTGCGAAATGGTCTGGAGAAATAGCTGAAGCATGTGGTTGGTTAGATCGTGCAGCTACAGCCATAGCAGATGAAGATTTATGGGTCACTACCGGAAATGCACGGTGCTTATCTGGTGATCGGCAAGGAGCGATTGTCGCTTATAAAAAGGCGTTGCAGTTAAACTCTGAAAATCTTGCAGCATGGTTTAACCTTTCGAGAGTTTATTATGCCATGACTGAGCATCAAAAGGCTGGCGAAGCGCAGCGGCAAGCCATGTCTCTTGATCTTGAGCGTGTCGAAAAATTGGCTGATCAAGCAAAAAGAGCCAGTGGAATATTTTTAGTTGAAGCAAATGTGCCAAGGCGATTGCTGGCTATGTCTTTTGAAAGCGGACCAGAGCATTATCAGGCGGTTGCGCAGATATGGCAGTATCTTGGAGGGAAAACTAAACGTTTGGCGTTTGGCGTAGCCGCATTAGCCGGATGTTGTATCGTTCTTATTTTAGGTATAATGAGACAAATATTGCGTCCTGCCAAGTTGTGTCCACGTTGTGGGATGGCTGCCTGTCATCATTGTCATCATGAATTACCTGATCAAAGGCAATGTGGGCAATGTTATTATGTATTTGTGGCGCTTGAACATGTTGATCCTCGTCAGTGCATTCGCAAAGAAATTCAAGTACATCGTTATCGAGATAGGCAAACACGCATCAGGCAGTTTTTATCAGTTTTATTGGCTGGTTGCGGTCAAATACTGCGCGGGGCATTTCCTTTTGGCATTGCTCTTATGGTTGGTTATTTAACTTTTGCTATTTTATTATTGCAGGCATTTGGATTTTTACCGACCATAGTAACCGCAGATGGCGGCCCGTATTGGTTTTGGATTGGTTTAGCATTATTAGCAATGATAGCTATTTATGTATTTGCCCTAATTGATGGTCTCAGAGAGGACCGTTAGCTAAATGGCCCTACGAGGAACATTAAAAGATTTTGGCATTGCTGATATTCTGCAACTCATCGGGCATCAAGCTAAAAGTGGGGTACTTTGTTTACGAAACGGTAACCAGCGCGTAGATATTGTTTTTAGCGGTGGAGGTGTAGTGCGTGCTGAATCGGCAACTCGCGACCGCCGTGATTTATTGGGTCGTATGCTCGTACGTGCAGAGGTTTTAAGCGATGAGCAAGTTACGCGTGCTTTAGAATTACAAAAGCGCACTCTCAAGCGTTTAGGCCAAATATTAGTTGAAAGCGGTGTGGTTGATCGCAAAACGCTTGCTACATTTACGCGACTGCAAACTACTGAGACAATCTATCGTCTATTTTTTTGGACTAATGGCTCTTATGAGTTTAGCCAAAAAGAAATAAATGTTGAGCAAGAATTTGAACCACTAAGAAGCGAAAATATTCTTATGGAGGGTTTTCGTCAGCTTGATGAGTGGCCACATATTCGTCGACGGGTTACGGGATATGGAGTTACTTTTGAACGAGTAAAAGAACTCGACCCATTAGTGCCGGCAACACCGATGGGTAGTGATGAGTTAGATCTTGATAGTGTCTTTGTTGATGGTTTCACTGAGCAAAGTTTGGAAGGAAGTTTAAAAAATATCGGGCAAAATGAACGTTTAGTATTTCAATTGATATCTCCTGAACGCGACGTTCAAAAGATTATCGACCTTTCTCGTCTCGGCGAGTTTGATACTTGTAAGGCACTTGAGCGATTAATTGATGCTGGTTTTTTAGCTGCATCATCTTCAGAACATACGCGAGCGCCTAGCGGTGAAGCCACTGTTGGAGGGATAAGCGCCCCATCGTCAGCTCATCTGTTTACCGCTATCGCAAGAGTGATAGGTGTGTTTGGTTTGTCTGCTGGATTAGTAGTATTTTTATATTCAGTAGATACAAAATGGCTTGATTTTGTTAGACCACGTCAGCCATGGGGGTATAAAGACGTTAGTTTACAGACGCAAATTGATAAAAATCAAAGGCAAAAGGTCGAACGAGCTCTTGAAGTATATAAAGCAATGAACGGCAATTACCCTAAAAATCTTAACGAGTTAGTAAAGACGGATTTGATAACTGACCAAGATCTTCATTTTCCTTGGCAAAAAATTTATAGCTATCAACGAGTCGGAAAACAATATATGCTATTGAGACCACTTTTTTAAGGTATGGTAAGATAATTTTTAAGTATATATTTGTAGATATCAAGCAAGTTGTGCTTTTTAACAACAATGTTACTGGGTAGTTATTTTTTTGTGAGAAGGAGTTATTCATTATGCAACGCTACAAATTGGTTTTTGGCTTTGCTTTATCAATTCTCACTACCTGCGCAGAAACAGAAACAGAAGAAGCAGCCAATACCTGCTCGCATGACTACGATTGTGCTGTAAATTATGTATGCGATCACAATACTGACCCAGCAGTATGTAAGAAAGTTGACGCCACAACTATTCGTACTTTTGGCGAAGTCGATCTCGATTTTACTGATGAAGATGCGGTCTATTTGCTATCCGTAGTTGCAATTCCAGATGGTGCCGAAGCCATTTCGAGTTCATACATTCCCTTTAGCCTTAAGGGTGCCGGCGGTGATCAAAGCGCTTTGAAAATATCTCCATTATCTTCACCTATAAATTCAAAACTTAGTCCGGCTATGTATAAGCGTTTTGCTTTAGATAAAATGCGTCATGCCCGAACCATGCAAATAGCGCGCAATTATGTAAGTGGTGTTTATACGGCTCCTAAGAAAGCCAGTGTATCTAGTTGTTCAGAAGATTGTGGTACCGATAAAATGTGCTGGAAGGGTGAATGCACTGCAGCGCCACATGTAAACTTTTTAAATGCAAACACTCCAATTACTTGTAGCTTAGCCGAAGTAGTTACAGCAGGAAAAACTAAGATAAATGTTGTTGTGGATAGCGCTCTGACCACAGGCCAACAAAGTGATGCAGTAGCAGCGGTTAAAGAGTTTGCAAAAACTTTAACAAATGAATTATCTTTGCTCGGTCGCGCTAATGGGCACGTAGATCCACTTGATCGTGATGGCGATGGCCGCTTTACCGTAGTCTTTACTAATCGAACAACTTCAACTGTTACCATGGATATGGTCGGCTTTTTCAATCCTGACGACTTTTTAGATGCTGAACTCGACGATGCCACAGGTAATGCCGCTGACATTCTTTGGGCCAGAGCTACAGACGAGATCACCCCAGAACTGATAGCTGGCACCTTAACTCATGAGTATCAACATTTAGTTAATTTTGCCGTGCGCGTACAAGGACGTGGCGATAAGGCGCAACCAGAAGCTCTTTGGCTTGATGAAGGTTTAGCACATCTTATGGAAGATTTAAATGGCTGGGGCGCATCAAATATTGGCACGGTGGCTTTAGCTTTATCCGGCTGGAATGCTGGTTCTTTAGCTTTAAGTGGCAGTTTATTAAAAACCGCCAATGCTGATCAACAACAACGCGGTAAGGCTTTCTTATTGCTTCGCCATTTGCGAGACCGTCGTGGTTCTAATTCGTTTATTGCTGACTTGTTAAATGAAGATGCAGCCGGGTTAGAGCATAACATGTTTGCCAAAGGCGCGATTGTGCAAATGCTGCAACAATTGCAGTTGGCAGTTTATGCCACCGGTAATGAAGATATTTCGCTTGATACTGCTCATGCCTATGATTTTGCTAAAACCTCAACTTCAAGTGACACTTCCCAAAAAATGGGTATTAACACTCATGATACCTATACTGACGCTCGCGGCGAAGACGTAACATTAGAGGGTCCCGAAGACATTATTGAAGTCGACGTTAGCGATGATACTGAGTCTTTGACTTCAGCCGAAATCATACCATCCGGGACTTTATTGTTTTTAGTTACCGGAGGGACAGAAGCAATCAATCTGCAGGGCACAGCTACTGCCGATGCTGATTTGCATGTGAGTGTTACGAGAGTACAATGATTCTAGCTCTTGTGATCGCCACGTGTTTAGGCGCTGATGATCAAAGCCCAACCACTGATGATAACCATAGTGTTATCGGCACTATACAAGTCGGTCGTGGTCTTACCAAACCATCAGTGCGCATAAAGCTAACAGAAGATGGTACATCTTTACGGCTTAGCGGAGAGGTGGTAAGCGAGTTAGCTCGTTTGCAGTCAACCAAAGTTGAGCTTTTAGGGCAAAGAGAGCCAAAAAGATTTGTGGTAGCTGGCTATCGTATTTTGTCTCTACCCTCAGGAAAACGGCCATTAGCAGTTGGCGTATTAGTTGAATTAAAACCAGTTAGTCTTTTAGGTATTCAAGTTGATGCTGGGCCACCTTTACCATTAAATGCGCATCCAAAAATTCGGCAACAACTTGTTGAAATGGTAGGAGCCAAGCTTTGGGTATTAGGCAGTAAGTTACTCTCTGGTGAAATTCAAGTTACGCAATTTGGTGTACTGCGCGAGCGCCAAAAACACAAAGTTGAAAAAACACAAAGTACCTCAACCAATGAATAATTCTCCATGAATACAGGCAATTAGAGAAACCAGTGAATCTTTTAGTTATTTATGGTTAACTAGGGGGTGTCCCTAAATGTTGGACCGAGAGATTCACAAAAGCCGCGTGACGAGGGCCGCGCGCGCAAAAAAATCATGCCGAGGCTTGCTGGTGGCAAGTC
>JAFGEK010000156.1 GCA_016931625.1 Deltaproteobacteria bacterium
ACGACCCGTTTGACAATAACAGGTTTTCAAACACGCGGACATCTACCCGTGCTAATGAAGCGGACATCTATAAATACTTGTAACAGAAACAGATTTGCAATGAGCTGCCGTAAACATAAAATGCTCTATCATCGTGTAGCTTGTATACGGTTTCTGAAACAGGTATTCAAAAGGATAAGTATTGCCCGGCTTGTAAACGCAGGTTGAAGCTCTTAAATTGGTTGACTGAAGTTAGGGAAAAGAATAGCTCAATTATATGAACTATCTGGCACTTTCATTTCAGCACTTTCATTTTAATCGACTAGTTAGCTTGTTTTATCAAACTAATAACTAAGCCAAGGGTATGTAAATTATTATGAGTACACGACATCCATCTGATTCGGCAGTTGAAGCTACTCATATAGTACTGCCCTCGGATACTAACTCTCATGGTACCGCATTTGGTGGTAGCATCATGCAATGGATGGATATTGCAGCGGGTATTGCTGGTAGACGACATTGTCGTAATCAAGTAGTTACGGTGGCGGTTGATGAGATTGTTTTTGAGCGTCCCATTCATTTAGGTGATGTAATTATTGTTCGAGCAAGCGCCAATTATGTTGGTAGAACTAGCATTGAAGTAGGAGTACGCGTAGATCGTGAAGATATTAGTAGCGGTGAGCGAGAGCATTGCCTTAGTGGTTATTTTACGATGGTGTCGGTAGATAAAAATGGCAAACCTTTACCAGTGCCACCGTTAACTGCTGAAAGCGAAATTGAAAAACGTCGATATAAGGCGGCACAACTTAGACGCGCTGAACGTTTGGCCCACAAAGATATTAGTTGCTAACAACATTTGAACAACTTGGTAGGTTATATGACTTTATTTAATTCTATTCATGTGTTTCTTGACGAATACCTGAATATTGCAAAGATTGCTGATGATATAAATGCCCAAAATGGTTTGCAATTAGATGCTCGTTCAATACCAGCTAGCCAAGTAAATATTATAGCTTGCGGTGTTGATGCCAGCGAAGACACCATAGATGCGGCAATTGCTGCAAAGGCAGAGTTATTAATTGTGCATCACGGTCTGTTATGGGGTGGTAATCGCCCATTAACTGGTGCGCATGCACGTAAAATCGCTAAATGCTTTAAACATGAATTATCAGTTTATGCCGCACATTTACCATTAGATATTCATTGTGAAGTTGGTAATAACATCGAAATATTACGAGTTCTTGGATTACAAGCAGAAAAATCTTTTGGGTGTTATCATGATATAGATCTTGGTTACACAGCTATTTGTGATTTATCCATCGATGAACTTTGTCAACGAATTAACTTACAAATTGGAGAATATCGTCTCTTTGGCCGAGGCCCATATCGTATTAAACGTCTTGCAGTTATTAGTGGTGGTGCTGGTTCATATATAAGTGCTGCAGCGCAAGCCGGATTAGATGCACTTATTGTTGGTGAAGCTCCACATTATACTGCTATAGAAGCCGACGAACAAAATATTCATTTAATCGTGGCTGGGCATTATCGGACGGAGGTTTTTGGAGTACGCGCATTGGGGGCAAAGCTAGCACAGCAGTTTGGTATTAATCATATATTTGTAGGTAATGATACCGGTCTATAATGTCAAAACAAGACCAACAGCATTTATGGAAACTTGCAGGTCGATATTCGACTATCGGTATTGAGATAGCTATTGCAGTAACCCTGCCAACCATTGCTGGTATTTGGGCAGATAATCGTTTTGCTACGTCACCATGGCTTTTAATTACTGGGCTAATTATTGGGTTTGGGGCAGCAACTAGAGTGATTATACGCTTAATACGTTCGACAAAATTATAGGCATAAAATGAATCAATGTTGTGATGGATTATTTACGGCTTAATAAAAACTAATGGTGTGTGAAGTTTGGCATTAATCTTTTGATTATTTTTGGTATAGTTTAGTGCCACTAGCAAATCAGGTTTTATTTTAAATTGTACTAAGTTTGGGGGAAATCTTAATATTGCCCCTTGGGTTACCGGAATAGGTTTGACGATACGTTTGATAGGTAGTCCATCAAAATTGATCCGATCATTTGAAATTACTTCAGCTATAAATGGTCGTAACATCTCATAATCTTTTTGCCCTTCTTCACGAACAAACAGTTTGCCTTTAATGGTTTTACCTATGAGGTTACCGCGATAGAGATGTTCAAGTTTGTAAGAATGACCTTCGAATTCAGGCCAAAGTACGCGATGTGCCGTTATTTTTTTACCTTTTTGTTTAATAGTTATTTGGCGATCTGTTCCAATACTTTGTACTTCCCAATTGCCAGAAAGATTTGCAGCAGAAGCCATTGGTGAAATAGTAAATAATAATGCGACAAGTAGCAGGTGCATGATTTTACTTCCAATGGTAAAATTTAATGCTCTTTAATTTATATTGTAGCAGGAAGAGGCGCATTATGCGTTAGTACATTTGTATCTAGGTAAAATTTAATTATGCTTCATAGTAAATGGTATTTTTAATGGTCTTTAAGTCTTTATGACGCTGTATGATAAATTTTAGCAGCTTTGACTGTATGATAAGGTCGGGGTATGGCGGTAAAACACACAGCAGCAGTAAGTATCGATGATATTAATCAACATGACCGCCGTTATCTCGGACGTCATTATGTTTTCTCTAAAAATCGTGCTGAGCTTTTAGTTGATGGTCAACAAGCTTATCCTGCAATGCTAGAAGCCATAGCTAACGCAAAACGTAGTATTGCTTTTGAAAGTTATATATTTAGCGCCGACGTTATTGGTGAGCGTTTTTTAGTCGCACTATGCGAGCGAGCCAAAGATGGAGTTGCGGTTAGAGTAATTATTGACGGAGTTGGTTCTATGGATACTTCGGCAAACTTTTGGCAGCCATTAATCAATGCTGGTGGTGAAGTTGTAGTATTTCATCCACCTCGTAAAATTTCGTTTTCAGCAAAAAATTTTTGGGTAAGAGATCATCGTAAACTATTAATTATTGATGATTACATAGCATTCATTGGCGGTATCAATATTGGACGGGAATATGCACCAACAGAATGGGGCGGTGCAAATTGGCACGATATTCATGCGCAAATACATGGACCAGTGGCTCATGGTTTGATGGTATTGTTTAATCGTACTTGGCGCCAAGTTACTAAAAAGGATTGGAATGTTTATTTAGGGCCACCACAAGAGGCTGGCAATACCGCAATGCAGATTCTCGAAGGTAGATTAACAAAGCGTCATTCAGTACGTCGAGCATATTTACATGCGATTGCTAATGCTACTAGCACTATTAGAATTACGAATGCGTACTGTATTCCCGATCGCGATGTTCAACGAGCACTACAACGCGCTCGTAAGCGTGGTGTACGTGTACAATTGTTGTTATCCGGAAGAACCGATATCAGATCAATACAATTTGCTGGAAGGTATTTATATCGACGCTTATTAAAATGGGGCATTGAAATTTATGAATGGACTGAGCGCGTATTGCATGCGAAAACCGCTGTAGTTGATGGGTATTGGTGTTCAATTGGCAGCTATAATCTTGATAGGCGTAGTCTATTGCATAATCTTGAAGCTAATGTAGCTTGTGTAGATAAAAAACTTGGTACTGCTTTTGATCAGCAGTTTGAAAATGATTTACGCCGTTCACACTTTATTGATCCCACCACTTGGCATCGACGCCCTTCATTACAAAAGTTGCTTGAGTTCTTTTTTTATCAGTTGCGCTATTTACTTTAGTTGCAATTTATTTTGAGGGGCTACCTCAGGTACCACCCCTAATTTTCTTGAGCTGATTGCCAACCAAGTAACGAATTAGCTGTTAATGATTTCAGCAAAGAAACTTATAAAAAAGGTGTCACGCCATGACTCTTAATACTACTTCAGCTAGTAGCCCTATTATTCCTCCAGTTGTGCAAACAGCTAATAATGCACAAGCACATGTTGACGAAGCTATTGCCAAAATTGATAACTTATGTGGGGAAATAGTCGGGCTGCAAGAAGCAATAGCTGATATTAATTCGGCCATTATTATTTTGCAGCAGCAACTTGGTGAACTTAAACCACCCAATTCTAATGACTATTATACTGAGCAACAACGTACTGTAGGTACTCCGCCTGACCAAGAAACTATTACCGAACGTGTATTTGATAAAGCAGCTTTTGGCGCGGCAATGGCGGCGTATCTTTCTGAAGTACAACGGCTACAGAGTGATATTCAACAAAAACAAGGCGAGCTACAGAGCAAAGAAACTGAGTTAGCAAGTAAAGAAGGTGAATTAGCCCAAGCTGAAAGCGAATTGCAAAGCGCGCAACAAGCACTAGAGGCAGCATTGCAAGAAGATGCCCAAGCTTTGCAAGAGGCGCAACAACGTTATCAAGAGGCAATGGATAGAGCACAGCAAGCTCAGCAAGAAGCACTGCTTGCCCAAGCTGAAGCGCAAAAAGCCCAAGAGGCGCTAAATCAAGCAGATCTTGAGCTACAAAATATGCAAGCTGCTGCTGAAAATCTTGGCACTTTTAACCCATTACCAGAGCCTAATTTTATAGTTGATGATGCGGTTACATCTGCAGCATTAACTACTTATTATCAAACTAGTATGCGCTCGGTACGAAATGCCCATGCTGAGCTGATCACGGCGCAAAACTATTTGCCACGTATGGGAGCAAATGGTGGTTTATTGCCTCCGATCAATACCATCTCGGCTCATGATTTTATTGAACTAGCCCCGAATATTGCTAGTTTTGAATCAGGGGTACATGCGCAGGACAGCGGTTTATTAACGCAATTTGAAGGTGATGACCCAATAACCATGACACCAGCACTGGCCAATCAGGTTTATCAAGCATGGAGTGCTGCTGGTTATAGCTATGAACAAATGCAGGCGGCAATGAGTGCCTTAGGTGGGCGATTACCTGAAGAACAAACGGGCATTCCTGAGAGTTTAGGTGAAATGCGCTCACAAATTCGCGAGCAATATGGACAAGAGGGGTTAGCAATTTTTGATAGTATGTACCGTCGCGATCGTGCAACCGAGTTTTCCCCCTATCGCATGAATATGCTGGACCGAGAAGATAGAGCAGATTTTGAGTATCGCGCCGCGGTTGATACTTATGTTGGTTTTACGGCTTTGATGGATGCAACCAATCGTGCTGCTAATCCTAATTTATGGGGTACCACCGGCGACGCCAATGCTCAAGATCTTGCCGGGCTGAGCAAAGGTGCTAGTGGGGATGAAGTTAAACAACTGCAACGAGATCTAGCAGCCTTAGGTTACTTTCCAGAGAATATAATTGACAATGAGGGCGCTGGTTTTGGCCAATTTGGTGATATTACTGCAGGGGCTCTACATGATTTTCAAATCGCTAATGGTATCCCGGTCTCTGATACGATAGATCCAGCAACCGTAAATGCTTTAATGCATCCACATCCTGCTGCGCAGTTTCCGGCGAATGGCCCGGCGCTCGCACAAGCCGCAGAACTTGGTGGTGCTACCGGCCCGGTGCAAGTACTTCCTGATGGTTCCGTTTATCAAACTTTTGAGCATGGCTATGTCATGGTGAATACTGACAATATTCGCACTGTGCGCAATTTAGAAGGTCAAGATATTATTCCACCCACCAAACTTGCAACCTTTACTTCAGTAGAAGAAGCGAGTCCCCATTTTGTTAATGAATGGGGCGAAACCGCCACTTATCAAGATGGTGATCCTACAACTCTAATCGATCCTACTAATCATCCGGCGGTTAGCTTGCCGGGAGCTTATACTCCATATGGTTACAATGATTGTGGACCAGCGGCCGCGCTTATTGCGCTGTCATCTTTAGGGCTTATTGCGCATCCTTCGCCAAGTGACGCTCCACAAGTTATTAATGATATTCGTACTGCTACCGGTGATCTAGATGGAACCATGTATATGTCATCGGTTGATCAAGGTTTGCAGCAATATGGAGCATCAACAAATTATATCGACAATAATATTAATGCCATTAATACTGCGTTAGGTAATGGGCACCCTGTAGTTCTTGGTAGTTACGCAGAATGGGCGGCTTGGGGGTCACAGCAACCTGGTGGTAATATGATTAATAACGTAGATCCTGGTGGGCATTTTGTAACCGTTGTTGGCATGACCCCTCAAGGTGATTACATTGTAGCCGATCCTTTAATGGCGGGTGGGCCAATTACGGTATCACCACAACAAATGCAAACATTTCTTAATTCGAGTTTCGCAAAACCATTAGAAGTGTCTCGGCCTTAATGGCCTAGCCCTTTGGTGTGATGCCAAGTGGTTAATTGATTAGCTTGTGGCTGCGTCAGGTAAAGCTATTAATCATTTGCTCTTGGTCAATTCGGCAAAAAACTTTCTCGCTTCTAAGTTAAAAAAGAAAGGAGAGGTGAAGCTAAATTTTTCATGCTTAATTCTAGCATATACCTTTGGGCAGTAGTTTTTTTCATCTGGATGGCTAGGGCCAACCACTGCATAAATACTAAATTTCGAGTCTATGGCATTGATAATAGCAATAGAACCCTACTGCATAAAAGTTACTTTATATTTAGAAATAACGTTCCATTGGTTATCACCAGTTAACTGTTTAAATGGGTTATGACCATTTTTATAAAGCATGCCGGCAAAATCTATCTTGGCATATCTACATTCTTCCCATTCACCGAAGTTGCGTGTCGTTATAGGATAATCATCATCTTTTATATCACGATACTTATTGAATTGAGACATTAATATTTTTTGTGGGTCACAATTATCAATACCACCAAAAATACTTATAAATTCGTCAGCTTTCCCAACTGCTAATACATCAAGATATGTTTGGTAAAACATCTCGCCTCTAAAGCAAGGAATTGCGGTATGAATAAAATGCATCTACCCGTAATAAAACCCGCTCAGTTTCAACTAACAACAAGCGCGAGGCAAATATTCGCTTTGTAAAAATCATTTTTGAGCGAACTTCATCACCACCAGCTTCGCCAAATAATGCCCGCAGTAGTGCTGAAGTCTCAAGAAATATTTCGCTCACAGAAACAACCCGTCGCTACGCATATCATCAAGAATGTCTTGAGAAGAAAAATCAATAAGACAAACTACAGGTTGCGGACCAGACCAAGAGTCCTCGCTGCTTCGCAACACTATCTCTTTTTTCTCGGCTAAAAATTCTAAGGCATCTTCAAGATGCTGCTGCATTTACTCTCTGACGCATTGCAGGACGTAATTCAGCAACCACATCTTCGCGCTCAGTCACAAGAATAATTTCACCTGATTTTGCTAAACGGACATATTCGCTTAGTTTAGCTTTAAGTGTTTTAATACCAACAGCTTTTATAATATTTAAATGGTAACTAGTAGTTACTTAGTCAATATACAATTACTTTAATTATATAAAATACTAATACCTGATATCTAAAATGTATAGAAACTAATTAATTTCATTGCGCAATATGTTAACAGTGTCTGGCA
>JAFGEK010000157.1 GCA_016931625.1 Deltaproteobacteria bacterium
GCAAAAACAAAATAAATTAATCACATTAATGCAGCAAATACATAAGTTATCTTTGCTAATTAACTGGAAAGAAATAATTGCATTGCAAACTACAAACTTAAAAAATGGCATTAATAAAGTAGGTATAGCGGATTTAATAATTCTTCAAAACGCCATGCAAAATAATAGCGAATTATATACATTAGATAATCATTTTTATTTAATGAGTAAAATTCATAAAGTTAAAATTTATGCTCCCCAAAACCATTAATCAAGTGCAAACATTTTTACTTGGCCAATCGCTATTTATATGGTTATTGGATCCAACATGACACCACGACCAATAATTCATATTATCGATGGTAGCGGCTACGTCTTTCGGGCTTATTATGCCATTAGACCGCTATCGACCCGCGCTGGTCTACCAACCAATGCAGTTTTTGGTTTTGCGCGTATGCTCTCAAGGCTTATCAAAGATGAGCAACCAACTTCGCTGGCGATCGCTTTTGATACGGCTAAGAAAAATTTTCGCCATGAAATATATACAGAGTATAAAGCAAATCGTGATGCTCCGCCTGAAGATTTAGTGCCACAGTTTGCGTTAATTCGCGAATTAGTAGCAGCGATGGATATCCCGGTAATTGAAAAAATTGGTTATGAGGCTGATGATTTGTTGGCTACCTTAACTGACCAGGCTGTGGCAAGTGGCCACCAAGTTATGTTGGTTTCTGGCGATAAAGATTTAATGCAGCTAGTAGCACCGCATGTAACTATGTTCGACCCGCTAAAAAATAAATATTATAACCGTGAAGATGTTATTGAGCGCTTTGGTGTGCCTCCTGAATTAGTAGCAGATCTTTTAGCCCTGGCTGGCGATCCTAGCGATAATATTCCAGGCGTGCCAAAAATCGGTAGCAAAACTGCGGCCAAATTAATTTGTGCTTATGGTGATATCGAGACTATTTATAAAAACTTAAATGAATCATCAAAAAAATTAAGTGCTGCTGAAGTATCGGTGATTGATAATATAGAATCGGCTAGGCTTTCAAAACGTTTAGCTACTCTCGACCATAAAGCCCCAGTGCAGCTAAATATAGATGCCTGGCAATATCAAAATCCTGCTTCGGCAAAATTGCTCCCATTTTTGCAACGTATTGAGGCCTCAGGATTAATCCGTGACCTGGGTTTAGAAGATAGCAACAATCAAATCGTTTTACCTACAAACACACCATATGCCCCTACTGTTGATCAAGATTCTTTGTCTTCAGAATATAATCAAACGATCGATTATAGTAGTTATCGCACGATTTTTAATCTCAATGAGCTTGAGCAATTAATGCAAAAGGCTAAAGCGCATAAGTATTTATCATTTGATTTAGAAACTACTTCTATTAATGCACATCGTGCGGATATTGTCGGCATTGCCTTAGCAGTAGATTCTTTGGCGCCGGTGTATATACCAATTGCACATCGCTATCTTGGTGTACCAAAACAAATTGAACTTTCCCAAGCGCTTGCTTTTTTAAAACCAATTTTATGCGACCCGCAGATTTTAAAGGTCGGACAAAATATAAAATACGATATTAATGTACTCACTCGTGCCGGTATTAAATTACAAGGTATAGGTGATGATAGCATGATTGCCGCTTATGTACTGTCATCAACACGGGTGTCGTATTCTCTAGATGCATTAGCATCAGAAAAACTTGGTCATCAAAATATTCGCTATACCGATATTACCGGCAAAGGCAAGTCTCAGATCGGTTTTGAAGAAGTCGCTATTGAAACCGCAACTACTTATGCTGCTGAAGATGCTGATGTAGCCTTGCGTTTATGTCATATTTTGCGCTCTGAAATAGAAGAGCAACAACTAAATAAACTCTATCGTGAACTTGAATTACCTTTAGTATCCGTACTAGCTAATATGGAACATAACGGTATTCTAGTTGATGCTAATCGACTTGCCACCCTCGGCAGTGAATTAAATGAGCGTATTACTTTACTTGAATCACACGCCTACACGCTTATTGGTGGCAAAATCAATCTTGCTTCACCTAAACAACTGCAAGAGTTATTATTTAATAAGTTAGGTCTTGCTACTGCTCGTAAAACTAAAACAGGTTATTCAACTGATCAAGAAACCTTAGAAGCTTTAGCTAGCGAACATGAAATTCCACGAATTATTCTTGAGCACCGAACCTTGGCAAAACTTAAAAGCACCTATGTTGATTTACTCACTCGCATGATAAATCCTGAAACTGGTCGGGTGCACACGAGTTTTAATCAAACCGGTACTGCGACCGGGCGTTTATCAAGCTCAGATCCTAATCTGCAAAATATACCTATTCGCACTGATGATGGACGTCGTATTCGTGCTGCCTTCATTGCTGATCCTAAACATGTACTTATCTCTGCTGATTATTCACAAATAGAATTACGCGTTATGGCGCATCTTTCAAAAGACACAAACTTCATTAACGCTTACAAAAATGGTGAAGATATTCATCATCGCACCGCTTTTGAAATTATAACTGGTGGTGGCCCCGTTAATGCTGAAGCACGCCGTCGTGCTAAAGCCATTAACTTTGGTATTCTTTATGGTTTATCTGAATTTGGCTTAGCAAAACAATTAGGTATTCCAAGAGGTGAAGCTGCTGCCTATATTAAGCTTTACTTCAGCCGCTATCCAGGTATTCGCGATTATTTTGACACTACGATTCAAACCGCACGTATTAGCGGTTATGTCAGCACCATTGCCGGACGCCGACGCTATTTACCCGAACTGCACAGTCAAAATCGCAATATTCGTCAAGGGGCAGAACGTATCGCTATGAATACTCCTATTCAGGGCAGCGCTGCTGATTTAATAAAAATGGCAATGTTACGCTTATACGACGAGATAAATAAAAATGCCCCAGACATCCGCCTACTATTACAGGTTCATGATGAACTAGTAGTCGAAGCTCCTGAGGCAAAATGCGATCTCGCTGTTGAGCTAGTCAAAGAAGCCATGAGTTTAGTGATGCCGCTAGCTGTACCTTTAACGGTTGATGTAGGTGTAGGTTATGATTGGGCGAGTGCGCATTAATGATAAACAATTACATCAAACGCGCCGTTATTAAAAAGAGAGCCGGTTAGCATGGATACCTGCTGTACCTCCCTCCCCGGTGGCGTCGTGCCGACCGGCTCCCTTTAGTTTATTATCACGGTCTTATTAATGCCAAAATATTACTTTAGCGCCTCGACCGCCATTCCTAAGGATTCTGGCAGTACCACATTTAATAAAAGGCCCATTGTGGCTTTGCTAGTATCGATGAGCATACCCCATTGGTATGCTCCCATCGGCGCAACTACCACCATCTTGTTATCAACAAGATCCATTAAATAATAACGATTAAGCGCCGGAAAACCACTGCGACCTAGTGTATTAGCTAAAAACTGGGTCATTTGATTAAACAAGGCGCAAGCTTTGTGATTACTGTTATAGCCAGCGATTGACTGACCATCGGCAGTCATAAAAATATCGGTAGCCATTAACCCCTCACCAAGTTGCTGTTTCAAATAAGCAACCGCCTGGTTGATTTTATTTATGTCAACCATACTTTCCTCCTTAGTAGTAGGGACTGATGTTTCTGTCCCAAATGTAACCTGTTGACTCTCAGTTGTTTTGCTAACTGCTTTAACTACTGTGCCAAACAGAAGTTGATGTGCATGACTTGCAATTGTTTTTGTCACGGGATCTGACAACACTCTGGTACGTAAAACTGCATCGCCCATTTTGGCGATTTCTCTAAAAGCTGCTTCTCCAACATTTGAATCAATAGCGGCATGAACAATGACACCATCGCTTACTACCACCTCACCTTGGTGCTGTTCACCAATGACACTTATAATTCCTTTAGCTCTAGTTGCTAAATTAAGAACTAATAAATCGCCTAAACCTAAAAAGGCGCCACGCGGCTGAATCGCTATTTTGTCTTTAGTTATGCCACATGGAACAAACGGAAGTTTTTCTTCTTTATCAAGTACTAACATAGAGCGAAGAATTTCGCCTAAATCAAAAGTAAGTGTGCCATGAAACACCTTTGCGTCAGGAATAAACATTGCTTCGCTTTGCGGCCAAGTAAATAAATCAAGTAAAGAGTAGGCATTATATTCAAGTAAATGCTGTCGTAATGCATCTTTGGCCACCAAACCCCAGTCAACGATTACTTCGCCGAAATTGCGTCGCGTGCGTCTAGCTTCGCTATATACCGCTTCGAGATCTTCACTTTTTAAATGTGCATGTTGAACTAAAAAACGTGAAAATGTCATACCCATACTGCCATTAACAATCCACGCAATTTTATTATTAGATAAAAAGATACGTGCTGACTTGGCACCACAACGAACAACAACCTCGCCATTGGCATCGTTTATATGTGCTTCATACAATACTTTTAAAGGTAAAAGACGCCAAATCAGTTGGTTTGCGGCTAAATTATCTACATTATTTTCGCTGCTAATACTTACAGAAGCTGGCAGCCCTAAAAGTTTTTGAATGCTAGTGTGAATACGTCTTTCACGTTTATTGCACTTATCCAGTATTGAAAGCGTTGCTCCCCTAAGTAACAACATAGCCTGCAATGCCTCTTGACCAACTAAATTATCTGACACCGCATCTATGATTTTACCTTCAACACAAAATACATTGCCGTTACGTGATTTATGACTAACCGAAATCGTGCAGGTTTTACCCTCCATTTCAACTAACTGTAAAAAGGTTGTGAGAGTAATGCCCTCAAGATAACCTGTAGCGCCCACTGATAATGTATCAAAAATACTATTTTCTAATAATTCAATATCGATAGGCTTTTCTAAATAACGAGCCGCTCCAAGATTAGTAACACGATTTTCAACATGACTGTTACCAAAAGCCGTCATTACTATAGCCGGAATATGTGGATGTTCGCGATTGAGATACGCTAACAACTCAAAACCATCCATTACCGGCATTTTGATATCGGTAATTACCAAATCTACTGGTCGTGTTTTTAATAATTCAATCGCTTGACGACCATGAGCCGCCAAAGAAATTGAAAATTCTTCGCCGTGCCCGGCTAGCACGCTCTCAAGGTTTTTTACAAACCTTTCTTCATCATCAACAATTAAAATATGATGCATAATTAATCCGCGAACGTTGAGACTTATGCACATCCAATACCAACTGCGGTAATATTGTTAAAATAGATGTAGATTTGAATCAGTTTCGAAAGCGCACCAGTCCATAACATATTGTTTTTACATAACATTAACGGATTCTAGCTTTCGCGGTAATAACGTTATTGTTATTATAATTGTTAATTACATTGAATTTTGCAAGTGGCTCATAATATTTATTATAATTAAAATTAAGTTATTTTTTGCCAAAATAAGTAGCTCAAAATGAGCTACTAGTTCACTTTGCTATAGTTTGAGTTCGAATTATCATCTTGAGAATATTGAATAAGTTTGCGCTTTAAAGTGCTCAAAGAGATGCCTAATATTCTAGCTGCATGAGTATGATTGCCACCACATTGTTTTACTACGGCTAAAATATGTCGGCGTTCTACCTCGCCTAATGACAACATTTTAGCTGGGGTTGTATTTGCTATGCTGTAACTTGGCATTGTTTGACCCCAACCTAACAATTCAGAAGGTCGCAAAGCAGTTTCACCCTGCAGAACTAAAGCACGATCTATGACATTTTTTAATTCACGAACATTACCGGGCCACTGATAGTTCATAAGTTTTTCTACTTCACCTTCAGCAAAACTCACTTCACGTCCGGAACCTAATTCATTTATAAAATGTTTGCATAAAAGCGGAATATCTTGACGACGTTTACGCAATGCTGGCAAATGAATATGTACTACATTCAAACGATAGTATAAATCTTCACGTAATCGACCTTGACTAATTGCTTTTGCTGGATCAGCATTTGTCGCTGCTATAATGCGTACATCAATAGGAATACTTTTTTCACTACCAACGGGGCGAATACATTTATCTTCAATAGCGCATAATATTTTGGGTTGAAGGGAGATTGGCATCAGCCCTATTTCGTCTAAAAATAATGTACCACCATCAGCCATTTCAAAAACACCACGACGTCGCTGACTAGCACCAGTAAAAGCACCTTTGACATAACCAAAAAGTTCAGCCTCAAGTAAACTCTCGGGAATAGCTGCACAATTAGTAGCAATAAAAGCACCCTTACGTTGTTGATCACGATAATGTAGCACTTTAGCCACCACATTTTTTCCGGTACCGGTCTCACCGGTAATAAATATAGGAACCTGTGAAAAAGCTGCACGATCAATAGTAGTATTTATGTCTGCTAAACCAGTTTGAGCGCCAATCAATCGGGTTTCAAGACGTTCATGTTCATTATGATAATTCTGCACTCGATCAACACATTCTAATTCTATTGTACGAAAGGCTCGACGAATTGCATGTGATAAGGCTTCTAATTCTAAGGGCTTGCTTAAATAATCATAAGCTCCAGCCTTAATTGCTAATACGGCATTTTCAAAACTCGGATAAGCAGTAATAAAAATTATCTTAAGGGCGTCATCTTGTTGCAAAAACGGCTGACATAATGAAACACCACTACCATCAGGCAAACGTTGATCAAGTAGTACAATTTTGATGGGATGTTGCTTATATATTTCAAGAGCTTCGCTACGCGAATGCGCAGCGATTGCATACAGTCCTTCATCGGCCAAATAAGTACATGCTGCTTTAGTAAACTTACGATCATCATCAATTAGCAAAATTGTAGTTTTTAATTGTTCATGGTTCACGTGAGACACTCTCTGGCAAATAAATAGTAGCGGTAGTACCTTGTTCGACAACGCTATCAAAAGCAATACTGCCATTCATTTGTGATACCATTTTATGCACTAAAGATAGCCCCAAACCCGTACCACTGCGTTTAGTTGTATAAAATGGTTTAAATAATTGCTGCAATTGCTGATGCGTCATACCACAACCATTATCATGCACAGCAATAGCTATCCAAGATTCTCGGCGTATTGTTTTAATAGTAATAGTAGGCTCAACGCGGTCGCTTACAGCATCAATCGCATTACTAATAAGATTGAGCATTACTTGCTGTAGTGCGCGTGGGTCAGCACAAAGAGATCTAGCATTTGGATCTAGTTCTAAGTTTAATTGAATAAAACGTTTTTGTAAGTCATTTTGTACGAGCTGCTGAAATTCTTCTAAAAATATTGAAACATTAATATCTTCTTCAACAGGGTTTTCAAACATGCTAAACCCTTTAAGAGATTGTAATAGATACTCAACTCGAGAAACCTCTAATGTGATCCAACTTAAGTGTTCACGTATATTTTCTTTTTCATACTCGTCAAGTTTGCGTTGTAATACAGCCAAAGTTGTCTTGATATTATTTACCGGATTACCTAACTCGTGGCGAATTCCACTAAAGACATAGCCAATATTTTCCATAACATTAATTGCACTGGCTACTGATTCAAGCTGGCGTTCTTGAGTTAGATCACGAACAAGGTAAGTATAATATGTTTGATTATTACTTTGCCAAGTTCTACCTAAAAATCGCGCCGGAAATAAACTGCCATCTTGGCGTTGACCCATAATCTCAATACTATCTTCTATAGATTTACTTTTACTAATTGATAATAACTCTTGATTAGTTAAATGATTATCAACATTAGGTATATCGTCAATTTTATCTTTATTAATAGTGACTAGCTGAACTTTATAGTGTTCATGAGTATCACGATAACGCGATGGTAAAAGCGATGGTACACGCATATTTAATGCTTGGCTCGCAAAATAGCCGAATATCGATTGCGCTGCGTGATTCCAGAATATTATGTTATCTTGATTATCAAATGATATTACTGCATCGTGGATTAATTTTATTACCGTGCTAAAATGCTGCTCTTGATGTACAAGTTCTTTATTTTTTTGGGTTATAAGCTCAAAATCAGCTAAGTGAGATAAAATACCGGCGCTAAGTATCGCTATATCTTCAAATATTGTACGTGTTGAATAAGCAATTTCATCACAATTATGCGCAATAATATGCAGTGCCGCAATAATCCGATGTTTATAGGTAATTGGAACCAAGGCGATACCGTCTGATATCTGCTCACTATTTTTTTGGCTCTCTTGAAAGAATAAAGCCTTTGCGGGGCCATAAAATGGTAATTGCTGTAAAACCGTACGACCATAAAGTGAATCGATACTTGGAGAATCAAGAATTTTTTTATGAGAAGCCGGAAGCTCCTGCATACAAGCAATACGAAATCCATGCTGCAAATATGGGACTATAATTGCACCAGCATTCAGTCCGCTTTCATGTAAACATATTTTTAATATGCCATCTAATGCTTGTTCAAAACTCTCTGCCGCGCCGATGGTTTTAATTATCTGTTGGCTTATTGACTCTATCATTTAATATTTACCTTATGATTTTTGATGCTCATATTACAATCGCAAAAAAATAGCATATCAACTTAATAAAATTTCATGTGTATGATGTTGTAGACTTTACAACGTCATTAGTTAACATATGCTTTTTTATAGTGTCTCTATAAAAACAACAATAAAAAATGAAATTATTAAAAAATGATAGAAATACTACAAGAAGATAAGAAGCGATCTAATGATCATTCATAGCAAGCATTATTAGTTTTTTCTGATTTTGCATCATCACTAATTAGGCGAAATATACGACCACCAAAAGTTTCATAGCTCTGCAATTCTCCGCTGAGATCGCCCATTTCGTCATTACTTAGTACAACTTCACCACCTAAACGATTAACCAACGCTGCTAAAAGCAGCACTGTGCCAGCCTGTTGTACTTCGGTGGCACGTGCAAGTTTTTCTTCAAGATCTGCAATTTTCTCTTGAGCAGCCTGTAATTGTTCATCTAATGCTAACATAGTTGCGGGTCCCAATGCGGGAATAGCAGCCATCATGCACTCCTTTTGTAGGCACAATCTATTATACGGAACATGATCTGCATCTGTTAAACTAATAATTTATCCGATTTTTTAAACTCTAGCACTTATACATTTATCTTTATTGAAACTTTTGTGTCACTCAATCAGCAACGGTGGACCACTTTGAACCATATTAAACAGCTCATTATAGTTACCATTGCGAAAAATGCTGATCGCCTCAAAATAATTTCCACGATTAATCGCATTTAAATACTTATATTTTAAACCGTGATACTGTGCCGTTGCCAGAGACATAGTTAAACCTTTGATACCACCACGCCATAAAGCTCCTTTAATAACAGCATCTCGAAAAGCACTAGCAAAAACACGACCAAAACTACTACGTGATTTACGACCTTCAGCAAATGCACGAACCGCCCATAAAAAAGCATAGACTGCCTGCTTTTTACGAAGTTCTTCAGGATGTTGTGCAAAATGATGTTCAATATAAATACCTAATGGTTTAGTAGCGCGCTTCGGTAGAGCTTCATGAACAATCCATGTGGGTTGCCATATCGCTGCATCACGTCGCACCAATCTTGCGCGTGTCTCTTTACGAAATAAGTACCGTTGTGTACCGTGAGTTACCCAATCTCGTCGACGCACACTATAATGAGGTAATTGCAAATTTTGTTGGTGTATAGATTTTAAACATTCGATTGCTTTAGATTCAAGCCACTCATCAGCATCAAGAAAAAATAAATAATCACAATGTGAAAGTTCACGCGCGGCAATTTGACGCGCTACCCCTGGACCATGCCAGTCAGTAATTACACTCCGAACATTGCGCGCCGCGCATAATTCTCTTGAACCATCATTTGACTTAGAATCCACAGCCAATACTTCATCACAAACCGCAACAAGACTATCTAAACAACGCCCTAAAGTAGCGTGACTATTACCATGAATTACAAAACCACCAAGGCGCACGTGCATCATCCTTTCTTAAAAACAAGCCTATTGCGCTAGCCCATGCAAATAGTTACTTATTATTTGCCTAAACTGTAAATGGCATTGCACCTTATCTAACAAATAAGAGGTAGGCATGCATGAATATTCGTTAGTACAATCTTTATTAGAGCGCATAAACGATGAAGCCAAGGCGCATAATGCAATTTCGGTGCATAGTTTAAAAATCTCGGTTGGGGAATTATCTGGTGTTGACCCAGAATTATTTGAAACTGCATATCAAATTGCGCGCGAAGGTACGCTTTGTGCTCAAACCAAACTTGAAATTAAATATAAACCAGCAATTTGGGTATGCAAAGGTTGTAAAACTGAATTATCTAATACTGAATATTTACAATGCCCCAAATGTGGTGAAGCCGCTTTTTTAAAGTCTGGAGCAGATATTATTTTAGAACGTATTGAATTAGAGGTGCCATAAATGTGTGAAGCATGTGGTTGTGGTGACAAAAATGTAGTTCCTATTGAAGTACAAACCAGCCTTTTGGCTACCAATGACAAACAGGCGCAACATAATCGCGAGCACTTTTTAGAACATATGGTATTAGCTCTCAATTTAATGGGCTCACCAGGATCGGGCAAAACCGCTCTACTTGAAGCTACAGCTCGCAATAATCAAGCTAATTTACGTATTGGCGCAGTTAGCGCTGATTTAGCCACTGATAATGACCAAAAACGTTTAGAGGCTAGTGGTATTTTAGCCAAAAGCATTACTACTGGTTCTGCTTGCCATCTTGATGCGGCGCTTGTGCATCATGCTTTACATGATTTTGCTTGGCAGCAATTTGATATTTTCTTTATTGAAAATGTGGGCAATTTAGTGTGCCCGGCAATTTATGATCTCGGGCAAGCTGCTAATGTCGTTACGCTTTCTGTAACCGAAGGCGAAGATAAACCCTATAAATATCCGGTAATGTTTCGCAAAGCTGATTTAGTAGTGTTAACTAAAATTGATTTACTACCGCATGTTGACGTACGTGTTGAAGCAATACAGGAGGCATTAAAAAAAATAATGCCACAACCACGACTAATATGTTTATCCGCACGTACTGGTGAAGGGATGTCTGAGTGGTTGGCGTGGCTTGATAAACAACTCCAGCATAGATTATAGCGGTTTCCTCTTGAATTGTTCTACTGTGACACGACATACCTGCCTGCAAATGGCGGCCTCGTCATTTCGCTGCTCGAGATATGTCTAATATTCCTGCGCTGCTCACTCCTCGCACCGCTATTTTCGGCAACGGTCTGTCGTGTCTCGTTACAATCACTTCAAGAGGAAACCGCTATACGAGCATAGATTTTTATTAAAAACATGAGTAGAAATAAAAACAATCATAAAATACTATAAATATTTTTCTAAAAATTCTTCTGCAGTTAAAATTTCAACTGCA
>JAFGEK010000158.1 GCA_016931625.1 Deltaproteobacteria bacterium
AGGGAATAGGGAATTTTAAGTGAGAGCTTATTCGAAATCGTCTCTATCATTCTCTCAAGAAAAGCAATTTTTGATCTTGCACCCTATTTTCAGGGGGTGTGTGACTGATTTTCGCAGAAATAGCTCAGACGTCTCTAACTGGTTGATTTACTCAAGAAATATAGAAACGTACTTTTTTATAAAAAAATAAATTTTTCGATCAACATTTTATTCGGTTCTAACGATCATTGTTTTATGGGCGTATTGCATGTTTCATCACGGTTAATTGACTCTCTTTTAGCGACACAGGAGGGAAATTTGCGCACACTTTCAGATATGGAAAAAGAACTTGAAGAAGTTAAGCAAAAGCTCGCCAACAAAACCGTTGATGCCTTATTAGAAAGACTTGAACCTGAAGATGGCAAAGCTAAACCATGCCCTCTTTGTGGCAAGAATGTTAGAGTGAGTATAAAAATGTACCACGTGAATTTGATGCATTAAGTGGCCATCACTGCATTAAGCGCAATTATTATTATTGCCAAGCCTGCAAACATGGCTTTTATCCTAAGAGATACCGAAATAGGATTACCAGCAGATGGTGATGTAACCTACGAGATGGAACGACGTATATTAGATTTGGCGGTTAACAGCACTTATCGTGAATGTGTTGAGCGCTTTGAAGTACATTATGGCCGTAGTCAAAAAGTCCATATAAACGCTTAACGATAATGAATGATGGTTGTATGTTGCCAGCCACTCATGGCTGCTGGAAGGAAGCGAAATTAGCAGTAATGCTACGCAACGATGAAGTAACTCCTAGTCGTTACATCGCTCATTTTGGTGACCAAGCTGGTTTTCGTCAAAAACTTGAAGCAGCCATAATGGCTGAGCGTGGCATGAGTTATGATGAAATGGTCTGGGTTGCCGATGGTGCACGCGGTAATTGGAACTTATGTGGTGATTTAACTATAAAAGTAACCGAGGTTTTAGATTGGGTTCATGCTGTATTAAAGGTGTCAAACGATATTGATTAGGGGCTGCTTTTAAGCGTTCGTTCAATAGCTATACTACAATAATATTAGCTAACCTTGAAATGAATAATAGCTCGTTCAAGTTCTTTTGAGAGATTGACTAAGGAGCTAACTGCATTACTGGTTAGATTTGTTCCTTCAGATGCTTCCCGAGTTACATTTGACATTTCAACCATCGAAGATGAAACCGTCTTAGTAGTTAATGCTTGCTCTCGTGAGGCAACTGCTATTTTCTCTGAAAGCATTACTGAGCGATCAACCAACTCTTGAATTGCCTGCAAATTTTGCTCAGCTAACTCAGAAAGATTTTTACCTGTTTGTGCTTCAATTTCTCCACGTTCTATAATCTCTAAAAGTTCTTTAGTGTCTGTTACAATACCTTTAACAATCAAAGCTACCTGCTTAGCTGATTCACTCGAACGATCAGCAAGATGGCGAATCTCCTCGGCAACAACACTAAAACCACGTCCGGCATCCCCAGCTCTTGCAGCCGCAATTGCAGCATTAAGAGACAATAAGGTTGATTGGTCAGTTATATCTTCAATTAGCTCAATTATATCGAATATGTTTTTGCTGCGTTTTTCTAATAAACGCATTTTTTTAGCCATTTCAATAGTTGTCATATTTATATTGCTCATCCCTTTTGCAACAGCGTTTACTGATTCTTTGCTTTGACTCAGATGCGATAAAACCTGATTTGCTGCTTTAGCAGACTGCTCGGCATTACCTGAGACCTCATTCATAGACATCGCCAATTCTTCACTAGCTGCTGAGGTATTTAGAACTTGCTCGCTAGCGTGTTGCGCGCCTTCAGCGATCTGTTGTGCAGCAACAAGAATTTCAGAAGATGTATCTGTCACTGTCCCTGCAAGTTCGCGTGCCCTTCGTAATAATTGAGCAAATCCTTCAAGCATGTGATTAACAGATTGCGCAATATCTTTTAGTGTGTCGTCATTTGCTTCAAAACGCTGGGTTAAATCTCCTTTAGCAGCTAAATTAACTACTTCAAGAAAAGCTTTAAGATCTTTTTCGCGTTGATCTTCGGCAACTCTTCTACTGGTAATATCAGTAGAAACCCCTACCAAACCCACCGGCTCTCCTGAGTTATCTTTAAGTGGTACTTTAGTTGCAAGGTACCAACGATTATTACGAGAATCATATTCTAATTGACTAATAAGTGGTTGGTTCGAATTCATTAAAGCTTTTTCAGCAGCTTTAGTTTGCTTAGCAAATTCAGCAGAGAAAAAATCTGCGTCACTCTTGCCTATAGCATCAAGAGGATTGTTTAATCCAAGTGCATGAGCATGAGCCTTATTAATATTGGTGAAACGACAGTCTTTATCTTTAAAATAAATAAAATTTGGCATATTATTCATAAGCACGTGCAAATAGTAATGTTCGCGCTGAGCTTTCATTTCGGCGAGCTTACGCATAGTAACATCAAGCGAAATGCCAAAAGTGCCGATGACTTTATCATTATTATATAGTGGCAATTTAGAAGTAGAAACCCAAAGTTCATGACCATCGCCAAAAGTTTCTTTTTCTTCAAAATCAACCTTTGGCCTGCGCGAATGCATAATCTCTTGTTCGTCACATAAAGCTAAATCGGCATGCTCAGAACTGAACATATCGTGATCACTTTTCCCCCAAACTTCTTCTTCACTCTTTACTCCTATACGACCAGCTAAAAATCGGCTGATGCGTAAAAATTTACTTTTATCGTCTTTAAAATAAATACTGCCGGGGAAAAATTTTAATAAATTATCAAGTAATAAACTTGATAAATAAAGAGATGAAAACTCGGACTGTAAACGCGATATCTCGCCTTTTTGCTGTTTTAAAGTTTGGTAAGCTGAATTAATCACCAAACCTAATAGAACAAAAACAGTTAATAATAATATGCCAATAAAGTAATTGCCGATTATTAATTCAAATATGGAACTGAAAAAAATTGATAAGAAAAGAAATACTACAATAATAATAGTAGATAGAGATATATCATTGCTTATTATCAAAGCTTGTTTCTTGTTCGATGGATTTTGACTTTTTCCAATTTGCTCGGCTGGTAGAGGCGCAGCCATTTTTTAAGCTCCCGTATCCCCCCCAAAAAAATGATAGTACTGCAAATAATATTAATTTTTAAACCTTATAAAGTAGAGATAATAAATATTAGTTAAATGTTACGCCAGTACTACAGCATATGTAAAAAAATTTTGTTCTTTTATAACGTTATCATCACTAAGGGGTGTCCCTGAGTTTTATATAAATGTTTTTATTCATAAATACTAAGAAATTTCGGGTCAAAAATATATTAAAAAAGCAAGGTTGCTATATTCGCTTGGCAAAGATACACACAGGCATCATGGAAGCAAACAAGCCTATTATTCATAATCCTAATGCTTTTGCTGCTGGTGATCCTATTACTATTATCGATGCTAAAGCTAGACGTACTTTCGCCTTTGTAATTCCTGGTAATCGCATTGATGTATCACAAGGCGCTATATTTACAGATGCTTTAATTGGAGTTTTACCAGGTGCTCGTGTCCGTACAACTGCAGGTCAAATTGTTGCGGTATACAGAACAACTCTTGAAGAATATGTACTACTAATGCCTCGCGCTGCAACTGTCGTCCCTCCTAAAGATATTGCATTTTTAGTACATTGGGCCGATGTTTTCCCAGGTGCTACTGTTGTTGAAGCTGGTACTGGATCTGGGGCTTTAACTTTGGGATTGTTAAGATCTGTCGGTGAACATGGATGTATCATAGGATTTGAGTTGCGTCCTGATCATGCCAATCGTGCACGTAAAAATATTGAAGCATGGCCTGATACACGTGGCTTTGCGTTTGATATTCGTATTGGAGATATTCATCAAGAACTTGGATCATTAGCTGATGTTGACCGAATCATTCTTGATCTACCTGATCCACAAAATGCTCTTGAAGGTGCGGCGCAAGCTTTAAAAGCTGGTGGATTATTAGCTGCATACGTTCCTGGCATTCGTCAAATTGATGCATTAGTACAAGCTGCTCTTAAACATAGAGAATTTGCTGAACCAGAAGTTGTTGAGGTTATGGCGCGACCATGGGTTGCTGACAGTCAACGATTAAGACCTGAACTACGGATCATTGGTCATACGGGCTTTTTAGCAAGACTTCGACGACGTGGCCCAATGTTGACAGAAAATGATTCGCAATAGCTCTTATTTGTGTGTCTAATTGATAAATTGCATTAGCACCAAAAACTATCTTTTATAATCTAACTTCATTGTGCTGTATATGGATTCTTGGCTGATTATGCGACTGCGCATGACTAACAACATATTCACCCACCGTACCAAGTAAACTCATTATTAAAGCGGCTGCTAAGGCCCAACTAAAACTACGGATCTCTAAACGATCAGTGATTAAATCAGTAATCTTCAACATAATTGCGTTCACAATCCACCTGGTAATAAATGCCAGTAAAAAACCTATACCAAGAGTACCTAAACCGATAGCGACAAAAAACAACCAACCTAATAGCCAATTAAGCAAACCAAAAATTGCAGCGACAACAATGGCGCTGCCAAAGTTACGCACCTGAAAGCCTGGAAGAATACGTGAAGTTATCCACACTGAAACTGAAAGCAAGAGCCAAGAGATAAGTATACTCATGTCAACAACCTTATCACTTTTAAATAGTTTGAGATAAAATCCACAATAAATACAATTCTGTCAGAAAATACCTACTTATTCTACTATTGTCTATTTATATATAAAAAGATTAAACACCTTTAGGTTTTGTGTTTATCATTCCAACTATCAGTAGCTCGCTTAAAAAATTCAAAGATCTCACGACCAGTATTTGCAACGCTATTTGAAATATCTTTAACGGTAGATATAAAAGGGTCTTTTGAAGATTTAAATGCATCTTTATAAGAAGATGCTGCGGCTTTAATATTTTTTATAAAATCATCATCCTGGTTTTCATCACGGTGCAAATAATCACCGCTAAGTATTTTTTGATAATCACCAGAGTCTACCCAATCACGCAATTCAGATACACGCAAAACCGGCAATGGGTGTGTTTGTCCTAATAACAGGGCTATTTTAAGCACTCCATCAATAACATTGCCGCCTTCACGATATTCTTCTGCTTGCTTAAAAAATTCTTCAATACTCATCTCATCTTTGGGACGTCCACCTGCTAGTTTCATAGCTACACGGTAACTAACATCAGCATCCTGCGAAACAAGCAAACCAGCACGGTCAGCAGTTAGTTCTGCTTTACGACTCCATTCTAACAAAGCCATTCTAATAACTGTAATTGCAAGTAATCCGCCTGGTATACCAATAAAGGCATACCACGCGCTTACCAACAATAGTAAAATAGTTGTATAAAGGCTATGACCACATAAAACATGACCTAATTCGTGACCTATTACGCACTGAAGTTCGTCGTCATCGAGTGCGTCGACTAATGGTGAGGTAAGCATGATGAACGGCTTGCCCATACCAATTGCAGCAGCATTAACTGCCATCTTTTGTGCAACAAACAATTCTGGGGGATCTTTAACATCAAGAATACGGCAAGCCTCAAGATAGTTTTTATGTAAACGCGGTAATTGCTTCTCATTTACGCGTACAGATGATGCTAAAAAAAACAAGCGTAGGCGTTTTTCGCCGACAATTGAAAATAATGTTTTTACTACCCAATCGATACCAGGCACCTTCTGCAAACTAAGTAATGCCGTACGGTCTAATGGGTGTTCAAATACATGTGGACTTATATTTGGAAAATCTTTTTTCATAATGAACTCCTTTTTTTTAAAAAAGCAGCTTATCTTTAAACACTATTATATGAACTATCTATTAAATTATGAGCGCTTACGTAGCAGTAACATCGAATATCTTAACTGGACGACTGCGCCCTTTTACTTGTGTTGGAGCTAACGATTGAGCACCTTGAGGTGAACGAGCACGTCGAAAAGTTTCATCATCACAAAGCACATTACCAGCAGTAGCAAGACCAGCTAAACGACTGGCGACATTTACCGCATCTCCTATTACTGTATATTCCATGCGACGTCTGGCACCTATTGCTCCTGAAACACAACGACCACTGGCAAGCCCAATACCAATGGCAATAGGCTCTTGACCACGATCACTACGTACAGCGTTGTAGGATTCAACTACTTCTTGCATCTCGCATGCAGCTTTTAACGCACGTGCCGCATCATCTCGCGTAGATACTGGTGTCCCCCATACAGCCATTAATGCATCACCGATAAATTTATCGAGAATACCACTATACCTAAAAACCACTTCAACCATTTGCTCAAAATATTCATTAAGCAGATTGACAACATCGCTAGCTTTGCTGCGCTCAGTTAAACTAGTGAAACCACGAATGTCCGCAAACATTACGGTAACCTCGGCCTCACTGCCACCCCGCTTTAACTCTATTTTGCGCGACATAACTTGTTCGACGACCATAGGAGATAAAAAGCGGCCAAGAAATTCGCGAAAACTTGCTTCTTCTTTTAACTGATGTGTTAAATAAGCATTTGATAGAGCTAAACCAGCACCAACACCTATACCACTTATCAACTCTAGATCTGTCGCACCAAACGCCCCAATTTCTTTAGAATTACCGACATGTAGTAAACCATATACATTATTTGCACTTGTTAAAGGTACACACATTAATGAACGTACCCCCGACATAACCACCGATTGTGCCGAACCCCAGCGAGAATCCGTCAATGCATCTGAGGCAAGCACCGCTGTGCGACGACGCATCACCTCTTCAACTATGGTGCGGCTGATAATAATACGTTCATTTGCAACACCATAATTACGATGAGCCCATGGTACTAACTGATGATTATCATCAAACAATAAAAGCGCACCGGTTTCAGCTTTTAGTAAACTAAAAGTCACCTCCAGGATTTTTTCGCACAAAGCACGTAAATCCGTAGTTTCTAATAAAGAACGCACCGCTGCAAACGCAGCACGCACGTGATTATGCGCTTGACGCAAAGCTTCGATATCTTCAATAGCTTGAGCTGAAGCTAAAACATCACCTTGAGATGTCGCGATTACTTTTGTTTTATCAATGGGACTTTCAGGTAAAATTGCAACTGCTGCAATAGATTTTTCAAGACTACCTTCAGGCACAAAGCTGTATTGATTGGCGCCCATTATTATGACATCGCCCTCAACCAAACGATGACGTTGGATCCGTTTGCCATTTACAAAGGTACCATTTGAACTGCTCAGATCACAAAGGACAAAGCCATCACTATCGGCAACTATTTCTGCATGAAATTTTGATAACTCACGATCATTAATTGTAATGATATTACCAGGTGCTCGGCCTATAGTAACTCGATGACCTAAAGTGATAACTGGTATTGAATTACCATTATCAGAGTTTATTGGTATCAATCGAGCTTGTGTAGAATTCACCTAAAAACCCTAACAGTTTTTTTAAAAAAAATAAAACTAGTGTTTAAGTATAATATTAACGCTTTCTCGGCAAGCTTGTGTATGCAAAATGAATTGTTGGATAAGGTGACGTTACGCAACATAGTGTCGATTGCTGATCGTAAATAGTACCTTTATGCTAGCTTTGCTTATATAGTTTGACCTTCTAATGAATACTGACTCTCATCCGCAAACTCGCCGTCTCGGTTTGTTCGATACAACTAGCGTTGGCGTTGGCGCTATTGTCGGCGGCGGCATTTTAGCCCTAGCGCCGTGTTAGCATTTGGCCTCAATGGCATCATTTTAATTCTACCGACAAAAACGCCAAAAGTGAAAATTGCTCGTCATAAAGAATGGTGGCAGCAACTCGCCCGTGAAGAATCTAGAGGTGATGCTCATGTACATGTTGTTCGAAGCGATAATGTTGCCGCAGAGATTATAGCTGAGGCGGTCTCTGCTGATCTCATATTGCTTGGTCTCAATCAAGTCCCTAATCGCCGCCGTGTCTTTGGTGATGTAGTAACCCAAGTCATCGCTCATACTAAAGCTGCGGTAATGATTATCGGTCAACGTGATTGATATTGCCTAACATCTGTTGGCGAAATGCCTGTTTATCTACACATCGTAACCGCTCGGCAAACAAAATAGCTTCAAGATCTCTCACCGCATCTTCAAGATGATCATTGATGATCCAATAATTATAAAATGATGCTTGCTCGATTTCTTGCTTGGCTACAGCTAATCGTCGCTGAATAACCGCCTCATCATCAGTGCCACGATTATGAAGACGTTGAGATAAAGTAAGAAGATTGGGCGGTAAAATAAATACCAAAACCACATCAGCTAGGCATGAATGTAACTGCTTGCCACCTTGCACATCAATATCAAAAAGCACATCAATACCAATATTCAGTCGCGATTCTGCTTGGCTGCGACTAGTGCCATAGTAATTATCGTGCACTTTAGCCCATTCAAGAAACATTGAAGCTTTGACCATTTGTGTAAATTCATCATTGCTGATGAAATGATACTCATTGCCATTTCGTTCGCTACCACGTGGTTTTCTGGTGGTGTGTGATATTGAGAATTCAATGCCTTGGGTACGTTCAAGCAGTTTTTGACAAATTGTAGTTTTACCGCAACCGCTAGGCGCTGAAACCACTAATGGTACTCCTCTGCGAGGCATTTTCATTGATTGCAAACGTGTGACAGTTTCAGTAGTTGAGTGGTCTTTTGGATCACCAACAATTTCTACACGTCCACCATAAGATTGAACGATTAATGCTTCTGGGACACTAGTCGCAGTATAATCAGTACCTTTCGCTTGAATATCAGGTCGTAAATGTTCGATAACATTGGCAACAGTTGGCTCATCAAACATTACAACAAAATCCACCATAGCAAGAGCGGCAACTATTTCAACTCGTTCACTTTGAGGCACAATGGGCCGGTTAGGGCCTTTTGTCTTTTTTACTGAGATATCACTATTAACTGCGACTACTAAATAATCACCAATAGCTTTAGCTGCCTGCAAATAGCGGAGATGACCAATATGCAATAAATCAAAAGCGCCATTAGCAAGTACAATTTTACAACCACGTGAACGTGCTATTGCAACTTTCTGTGCAGCTGCAGCTAAATCGCCTATACATCCCATGGTGTTAGCTCAACTTTGGCATGTTCAGCTGATGCAATAATTTCTGCTTCGCTAGCAGTTGCAGCGCCAACTTTAGTTACCACAACACCGGCTGCAATATTGGCTAAGATCATACTATTGCGTGTACCTAAACCAGCAGCAAGCCCCCCCGCAAAACCAGCTATCACGGTATCACCAGCACCAGTAACATCGGTGACTTCTTCATCGCCAACAATTTCTACATGCTGCGGTTGCTTGTGCGCGCTAAATAGGGTCATACCCCCTCTGCCTTGAGTTAACAAACATGCTTTTATCTGCAACTTTTCTATTATTTGCCGACCAGCACGATCTACCGCATGGCTATCATTAATTGCAAAACCTACTAACTGCTCGGCTTCAGGAATATTTGGCGTAACTGCGGTTACACCAGCAAAAGCTGGCAATTGATAACGCGAATCTACGCATACCGGAATACCTTTTTGCACCAATGCGCGAGCTGTTTCTATTAGTGAGTTAGAAGCAATGCCATAACCATAATCACTAATCACTACTACATCAGCTTTGCTGCCGCGAGCCAGTGCCTTTGCGGCAATAGATTCTAATAGAGTTGCAGGCAATTCTTCGCGCGGTTCATCGTCAATGCGTAATACTTGCTGTCGTGAGGTGCCAAATGCACCAGCTAAAATTCTTGTCTTCACTGGCATGATATAATCGCCAGCTTGTATGGCTGTGACATCAGCGCCAGCACTTGCAAGCATTTTCTTAAGCCGTACGCCGTTTTCATCATTGGCAACAACACCTACAACTTGGGTATTTAAACCAAAAGCTGCTAAATTTGCTGCTGTATTTGCCGCACCGCCAAGTCGATATTCAACTCGCTCTTTGCGTACTACAACCACCGGTGCTTCACGTGATACTCGTAAAGCTTCACCATAGACATAATTATCTAGTACGAGATCACCAACTAATACAGCTTTGCGACCGCGAATGGCTTTCAACGCTGGGTGAATTAATGTGTTTTGAGAAATCATTTGCCGTGACCATTACTGCTTGGACCGTCATCGACAACTGCATGTAGATGTTGATTGCTGTAGTGATCGATTTCTTGTAATAAAGAACGCGATTTTTTTGCTACTTGATGTTTAAGTTCGCGAGCTTCGTCTAAAGCTTTAAAATAATCATCAGCGATATTTAATGCCGCAAGCACTGCAAGCTTGGCACCAGGCAAAGGACCAGATAATGATAATTCGTCAATTTTACGTTGTAAGTAATTTACTAAACGTTCGACATGCTTTGTATCACCCCCAGTTTTAAGCACAAAACGCTGCCCTAGTATTTGTACTTCAACACTAGATTTTGTCGTATATTCAGCCCGGGTGCTCATAATTTTCCTATCAGCTACTTTGTGTATAGGTTCAATTGCACTTTGGTCAAGAGAACATAGCTGTAACAAAAGCACCTGCAGCAAAAGGTTGCAAATCTTCTGCTTTTTCACCAACCCCAATATAACAAACCGGCAGACTCAATGCGTCAGCGATAGCTACCACAACTCCACCTTTGGCCGTACCATCAAGTTTCGTTAAAATAACTCCAGTAAGATTTAATGCTTGATGAAATTCGCGCGCTTGCTGCAACGCATTTTGCCCGGTGGTGGCATCTACGACTAACCAAATTTCATCTGGAGCCTCTGCTTTGGCCTTGGCGACCGAACGTTTTACTTTTTTTATCTCATCCATAAGCGCCGTTTTGGTATGCAAGCGCCCAGCAGTATCAGCAAGTACTAAATCAGCCTTACTTTGAACTGCATGCTGTATGGTATTATAAATTACGCTTGCAGGATCAGCATTAGTGTCACCTTTGATAATACGGCTTTGGGTACGATCAGCCCAAATTGCAAGTTGTTCGGTTGCTGCTGCTCGAAAGGTATCACCTGCCCCCAGCACAACATCTAAACCACGAGCTTTTGCTTTTGCGGCAATTTTACCAATAGTCGTAGTTTTACCAACACCGTTTACACCAACAAATAATATAACTCGCGGTTTATTGCCTGAGTAAGCCAGAGGATCATTATTTGAAGCAGTGGTATCACTAAATGCCTTTAACATTTGCTTTTGCAGCATGTTTTGAATGTCGCTTTGCGTTTTTAAACGTGAGTTTTTTAACTCATCGCGAACCGCATCAAGAAGACACATAGTCATGCTTACGCCAACGTCGGAACTTAACAATACCTCTTCAAGTTGGTCGATGATATTTTGTTCGCCACCATCTTTGCCCGAAAATAAATGTGATAAGCGTTCACGAAAAGTTGATCGCGTACGAGCTAAACCTCTGTTTAGCGCTTCGATGGCTTTTGCGTCTAACTCAGCGCTGGTGACACTTTCAACGAATGGTTTGCTTGGCGCAACTGTAACACCTTTTCTTGCACTAGGTTTGGCTGTGACTTCAACAACCTGCTCTTGCTTAGTTTCGACTGACTGTTTTTTCTTAGCTTTTTGTATATCTATAGCTGAAGAAGAATCTAGGTTTGCTTGTTGCAACTCTGATTCTTTAAACTTAACTTCGCGTGCTTCTAGAGGTGTTTCGCTAAGTTCTTGCGCTCGACGTTTTTGTGCTTTGCGTAAAGCAAAGATAAAAAAGGCGATTAAAGAAATTACAAAAAGGGCCGAACCCCCTAAAACAGCTATCTGAACCAAATCAATTTGTGCTTCCATTTAAGTTCAGGCCTGTAGCTATCTGTGAAGGTAGTGTCAATGAGCATCGGGCACACTAATAGGTTCAATAACCACTAATGGATTAAAGTAACGACGTAAAAATCCACGGTCACGCGTTAGAATTCTATCTGCTCGAATTTGAGCATGCGCGCCCACTAAAAAATCTGGTATAAGTTGGCTTCGTTTGCCACCATTACGGCGATATTTGCACCATAAATCACCTGCCAAATCGGTGCATTTTTGATCAAAAGGATCAAAAGCAATGTTAGCATTATTTAATACGTACGCAATGGTTTCAGGGGCTTTTAATGCTGCTCGCAACTCTGCCCAAACGACAGGACATACAATTAAGGAGCCTTCAGAGTTAGCCCGTTGTAGTGAAGCAAGTGATGGTGAACAATATTTTGGATCATTAAGGATAACATCAAATAATACCGAGCTGTCGATGGCTGTAATCATTTGCCATCATCCAAATCATGCTCCCACGCCGGTCCGCGTAGCTGAGTAAGCAAAGCATCACTGTCATTTTGCCCTCCAAGCCCCACCAATGTCGCCATCTGGTCTTGGCTATCAATTCTTCTTACGATCAGTAAACCTGCATGCTCCTCAAAGCGTAATTCAGTGCCTCGATGGATACCTAAACTTTTACGCAAAGCTTTTGGGATAGTAACTTGCCCTTTTTCACCAACGATAGCTATTTGTTTCATAATTTTAATAGTATGAAATTCCTACTTAAAAATCAATACCAAGTTCACTGAAAATTATTAACATTGAAACCTGAATCTGGCCCTGTTACTGAAAAAAATTATCCCGAATTTTTAGCAACTCTTAATGAAATAAAAGAGTTAGCTAATAATACCGTAACTTCTCAAAAACCAATACACCGCCCGCTTGGGCGGGCGGACTTCTCAAATAAGAAACTTACTTGAAATTCTAGGCCCAGATG
>JAFGEK010000159.1 GCA_016931625.1 Deltaproteobacteria bacterium
AGTCGCAGGCAGGATTTTTGCGAGCACGCGGTCGCAAGTAGCGGATTTCGTGAAGATCGACGGGAGACATTTAGGGACACCCCCTAATATAAATGATGTAAATGCATGCTTGACGTTGTAGAATCACATGAATAGGGTCCGCCTAAAAAACCTGTAGGCTTAATGAAACAATTATGCGTGATCCAAGATTGACCGACATAACTCGATCAAATCCAGAACAAATACATCGGTATGAGTACCGACGGGTGATTGTTTTTTTATTTGTGGCGGCAGTAGCACACTTAATTGCATTACCTTTTATTGGTAAACGCTATTTTGTAATAACATCGATCGATAAAATTAAAAAAGCCCCAGTTAAAGTTGTTTCACTTAATGCTAAAGCCAAAAAAGCATTACGCAAAACTCGCAGGGCAATGGCTGCCAGCAGCAAAGCACAAACTAAGACTAATGTGCCCAAGATTGACGAGAAAACCCCTAAGCCTAAGGATATTGCCGGTCAAATAGTTGATATCCCACCTACTGCTGATGACCATGTACCTGAAAATGCACGCTTTTTATCTGAGCATAATACTCATGTTGAGCGCGAAACACGCAGTCGTTATCAGTCACAACATTACAAAAATGCAATGAATGAGCCAACAACCACGAAACGTGGACAAGCTCAGGGGCCTGAAACAATAAAAGATGCCAAAGCTATTGAAATTAATCTTAACGCGCAAAACACTAATAAAACAAACACAACCAATGACACTCCTGCGCCTGCAGTGGAGATCCCCAAAATTACCCCTCGCGATCGTTTAGCCCTCAAACTTAACTCAGAATTTGGCAAAATCCACAATCGTGATTCAATTTCTGCATCTGAGGGTAATAGTGACAGACTCAAACTCTCGCTAGATCAAGGAAGTAATCAAAAAAATTCTAATAATTCAGAAGTTGCCCTTCAAAAGGGAAAAAAATCTATCGAATTAGTTCCACAAATAGGAGTGTTGGCTAGCCTTTCGGGGGCTCCCGCAAATGATCACCTTGAAGGTGTAGATTTGGGCGAAGGTACTTTTTTAAACTCGCGTGCCTTTAAATATGCTTCATTTTTTAATCGAATTAAACGCGATGTCAGCAACAATTGGCGACCTATGCAAGAGTATCAGCGCCGTGATCCCACTGGTAACATATATGGCTTTCGTTCTCGTGAAACAGTTTTAAATATTACGTTAAAAGCAGATGGTACGCTGAAAGATACAAAGATTTTACAATCTAGCGGTCTTGATTTTCTTGATCGTGAAGCAATTTATGCATTCAAACGCGCTGGGCCATTTCCAAATCCACCTAAGGGTTTAATTCAAAATAATGACGAGATTTCTTTTCCATTTGGTTTTTATATAGATTTTAGCGGTCGTTCACGATCCCCATTTTAAATATATTTCCTTGATATCATTATACAAAATAAAAAATAGCTTAGCAAATATAAATATATTGATAATATTATTGCTGTTTAGCTAATTCGGGCACATAAACCCTTACCAGAATCGCATAAATTAAGAGTATTATGGAACATAAGGCTATAGTTATAGGTACGCCTATATGCGTGGCTAAAGCACCAACCACTAAACCACCAATGGGCATCATACCAAAAAAACTTAACGTATAAATACTCAAAACCCGACCACGTAGTTCATCAGCAACATTCATTTGAATTACTGTATTAGTCATATTCATAAAAATCATTACTGACCAACCGGTTAGCAATAGAAATATTAAAGAGATACTAAGAATATGCGCTGCAGAAAATACCAATTGTGCTATCGGCAGGATAAAAATTACCATGCTTAGATGGCGACCCCGATGCACTTGTCTGCCATATGCAGCAATCATTAATGCGCCTATTAAAGACCCTAAACCACGAGCGGTTAACAACCAGCCATTTGTGCGAGCATCGCCATGTAAGACTTCAGTAGCCCAGGCGGGCATTAAAGTAATTATGGCAAAACCAAAAAAACTTATCGCCATAATGCCTAAAATTAGCGTACGTATCACACGATGCCGCCATACGAATAATAGACCAAGAATAATTTCGCGGCGGGCCGAAGCTGTAGATATAATTTTTATTTTTGATGATAAACGCATGATTGCCAAAGCTACTAACACCGCCACAAACGACAGGCCATTAATGAAAAAGCACCAAGCCGGCCCGAACCAAACGTAAAGCATCCCTGCAATACTTGGCCCTACAGTAGTCCCTATATTAAATATAGTGGAGTTTAATGCAATAGCATTACCAAGATCAACGCGGGGCACAAGTTCTGCAACAAAAGCATGTCGCGCTGGGGCATCAAAAGAATTTGCAATACCAAGGCAAAAAGCTAATACTAAAATATGCCAAGGTTGTACAATTTCGCAGTAAGTTAATGCTGCTAAGATAAAAGCAAGCAACATCATAATTGATTGCGTGGTAAGCAAAAGCAGGCGTTGTGGTATGCGGTCGGCTACTACCCCACCATAAAGATTGAAAAACCAAGCTGGTACGCCGGCAACAAAGGCGACGTAACCAAGATATGCCGGAGAACGTGTAAGTTGATAAATTAAAAAGCCTTGGGCGGTAATTTGCATAAAGGTGCCAAGTATAGAAATTACTTGGCCGATAAACCAATAGCGGTAGTTTTTGTGGTAAAGAGCGGCAAAGGTTGTGCGTAGACTTTGGATGAGTGGCTTAGTCAAAACTCCAAAAGCACACATATACTTTGTTTTCATGATTTTACTTTTATTTGCATAATTTAAACCTTATATCATAAAGATTGCATTTTGTTTATAGGGCTAGTGATTTATGGGCTAGTGATTTAGATCACAAAAAAATAAAATCCTCAGGTATTATAAGATAATACGAGGTGACACATTTTACTCGAGGCGGTGTTTCATAAGTAGTACACATATGGGACCCACGCTTTGATCTGTGGAGGCTAATGCTTGGGCATTGATATAAAAAGCTTCTATGAGCGTTATGGCCCCATGGTATTAAGACGCTGCCGCCGATTGCTCGGTGACGACGAGAAAGCGTGGGATGCCATGCAAGATGTATTTGTACAACTGCTGCGCTCGCAAAATCGACTACATGATACCGCACCTTCGAGCTTGTTATTTCGGATGGCGACTAATATTTGTCTTAATCGTTTACGTTCACAATCTCGCTGTCGCGAAAATCAAAACGATGACATCATTGATGCAATTGCCCAAGCATCAACTGAATCTCAGTCACAAGCACGACTTATGCTTACAAGAATATTTAATTCACAACGTGATGATACTAACACCGCAACCATGGCAATAATGCATTGGGTTGATGGTATGACTTATGAAGAAGTTGCTGGTGAAACCGGTTTATCGGTATCTGGGGTACGCAAACGCTTACGAGTGCTGCGCGAAAAATTGCTAAGTAAAAATATTGAGGTGACGCCATGAATAACACGCATATACGTGATTGGGAGATTGAACGTTATCTGCTGGGTGAATTAAATAATGAGCGTCAAGAATATATACATAATTTGTTAGCTACAGATTGCGAGCTACAAAAACGTCTTGCAGATATAGAAGCTGATAATGTCGCTGTGCTAGCTAAACACCCTGGCACTACTTTTGCCGCTGCTATTAACAATCGCCTGCAACAAAAATCTGAATATTTGCCCAAAACCAAACGTTCAAATTTATCGAAATTGTTATTTTTAGCGCCGGCGCTTGCTGGTGCTGCTGTTATACTTTTTGTTTGGCAACCAATGAATACTGATGAAGTAATAATTCATAATAATACGGTAACTAAGGTTGACCCGGGTAATCGCGTTAAAGGTGCACCACATTTAATTATTCACCGTCAAGAAAATAACGAGCAATTTGAATTGATTAATGGTGATACCGCTAAAGCTGGGGATTTATTGCAACTTGCTTACGTTCCGAGCGATAGTACTTATGGTATGATCATATCTATGGATGGTTCTGGCAATGTAACTTTGCATTTCCCAGAAAATTCTACTGGTAATACCGCTTTAACCAAAGGTGGAGCAGCCTTACCGCACTCTTATGAACTTGATGATGCCCCTCTTTTTGAAAGATTTATTTTTATTACTGCTAAACATCCGATACCTGTTGGAGCAATACTAGCACGTGCTCATGCTTTAGCCCGCAACCCCCAAAAAGCAAGTTCTGCTTCGTTAGAGCTTACTAAAGAATTCAACGAAACATCCTTGCTAATTAGGAAGCTGCCATGAAAACTTTTGCAGCTATCCTAATAAATATAGTCATTGTTCTTTTAGTTAGCCCGAATATTAATGCTAACGAACTTCCTCAGGGATTACGACGCTTTGCTCTGATAGTTGGGGTTAATGATGGCGGCCCCGAAAGATCTTTACTGCGTTATGCTGCTAGCGATGCGAAAACGATAGCACGCGTTCTTAATGAACTTGGTGGCATTACTGAAAAAGATACTACTATCTTGTTAGATATAGATAATGAAACGCTGATAAATACTCTTGAGCAATATGTTTCATATATTAAATCTGCACAACTCCCATCTCAACGTATCGAATTAGTTTTTTATTATTCAGGTCATTCCGATGACCAGGGTTTATTACTGAAAGGCAAACGTGTCGGCTATCGCGAACTTAGACAAGCGCTTAATAAAATACCTGCTGATGTAAGAGTAGCAATAGTAGATTCATGTTCTTCAGGTGCGTTAACTAGGCGTAAAGGTGGTGTTCATCGACCTCCGTTTTTAATAGATGGAACTACTAGCGTCCGTGGTCATGCTATTTTAACTTCAAGCTCAGAACATGAAGCTGCCCAAGAATCTGACCGTATACGTGCCTCATACTTCACTCATTATCTTATTTCTGGTTTACGCGGTGCTGCCGACACTACTGCCGACGGTCGCGTAACTCTCAACGAAGCTTATCAATTCGCCTTTGCTGAAACATTGCATCAAACTGAAAAAACCCAAGCCGGCGCTCAACACCCTGCATACGATATTCAACTGCAAGGCTCGGGTGATTTGGTAATGACCGACTTGCGCACAACAAATGCCAGTCTTAGTATGGCTGCTGAGTTACATGGAAGATTTTATATTCATGATAACAGTCAGCATTTAGCTGCGGAACTTTATAAACCAATCGGCAGAGTGGTTGAACTTGGTCTTGAACCTGGAAAATATTCTGTACGTCTTACTCAACGTGATGCCCTCTATGAAGCAGAGGTCGAATTGCAAGATGGCAAACATTTGCTTTTAAAAAATAATGATCTAAAAAAAGTATCATATGAATTAACCGCCATGCGCGGAAAGAACAACGACATTAACGATTTTGCAGCACCAGAATTTGCCATGCCCGCAGAAAAAAACAAAAATGTAAGTATCGATTCTTTCCCGCGTGTTAATACAAGTTTTTCTTTGATACCAACGATTAGCACCACAGAAACCATGGTGACTAAAAGATTATCTTTGAGTTTGGCAATGAGCGAAAGTGCCTACATTGACGGTGCCGATATTGGCGCCGGTTTTAATCATGTTTTATATGACCTACGCGGTCTGCAAGCTGGATTAGTTAATAAAGTAGATGGTGCGGCAGTAGGCGCACAAGTATCTTATGGTGTTAACTTAGTTAATAAACAAATGTTCGGCCTACAGGGAGCTGCAGCCTTTAATAGCAGCAATGGTGGCTCCTTTGCTCAAATCGCTGGTGGTGGCAATAGTACAACTGCCGCCAGCCGAGGATTACAAACTGCTGGTGTTTTTAATATCGCCAACTCAAGTTTTAAAGGCGCACAAATCAGTGGTGGCTTTAATGTTGTCAAAGAAGACTTTACGGGAGCGCAGATCACCGGTATTTTAAATCAATCTAGTGCTTATATGACTGGCGTGCAAATTGGGTTAATTAATTTAGGGGGTACAAAACTTACTGGTAGCCAAATTGGGTTAATTAATATTAGTGATGACCTTAGTGGCGGTCAAATTGGTTTAGTTAATATTGGCGATAAGGTTAATGGCACGCAGATTGGCTTGGTAAATGTATCGGATAATGCTGATGCGCCAATTGGTTTTATTAATTATGTAAAAGATGTTCCATTGCACTTTGAATTTTGGGGTTCTTCTGATGAACCAACGATGTTTGCGTTACGCTATGGTGGCAAATATATTTATGCCATGTTTGTTACTGGCATCATGCGGCGCAATTTACCACGTATGACCAATGAAGATTGGTCAATAGGTTTTGGTATTGGCGGACATATCCCAATTCAACAAGCCTTTATTGATATTGATATTATGGGTACAAGCCCTGCAAGCAAATTTGGCCATCCTGATGATCATACAACTTTGGGGCATCTGCGTTTAACTGTAGGTTGGCAAATTATGCCGCGTTTAGCGTTATTTGCCGGTCCAATGGCAAATGTATCTATTATAGCAGATGATAAAAGTTTAAATTTGCCAGTTAGAGATCGTTTTCGCTCGTTAGAGAAAGTATGGCATTCTGGCGATACTACGGTGCGTTTATGGCCTGGATTTGTAATTGGGGTGAGAATTTAATATAATTTAATCCTTGGTGAGATTTTAATAAAGAAACACACCTTGGCTATCGATATGAACTTGCATGTATTTATTTAATCGCTGGTAATCTAAAATATCAACGCAACGAACTAGTTCTGATTCTTCAAGCAAATCTTCAAATTCAGCAAGTAAATTTAACGGAACTTTATTGGTAGCTTTAATCGCCAGATCGATATCTGAATTTTCTCGCCCTTGGTTTTTGGCCAATGAACCAAATAATATTAATTTTGCACCTGGAAGTTTTGCAGCAATACTCTTCCAAGCATCGTTAACAATATTTAGTTCTTTACTGCTTAGACCAATATTACTCATTTTAAATTTAGCTCAAAATCGTCTTGTAACTTAATGATAAGTTTTTTCACAAAATACGGGAAACGCACAGCTTCTTGATAAACTTCATCAGCGGTATCTTCATTATAAGTATGTGATGTAAGATTACGACTTGCTAAGAATCTCATCCAGGTGGCAACATCATCGATATACCCAGCTTTATGAGCTGCACGAAATGCCTGTTTTGCACTGCCGGTATCCACTCCACCTAGTTTTAATGCTCTTTGCATAATTTTCCAAGCTAACTCAAACGTATATTCAAATCGCTGAATAACCCCATCACGAATATAGGGCGACAATGGCTGATTGAGAATATCTTCTAAACTAGTCAGTGCTTTTTTTAGCGCTGTTAAATCAAGGTCGTTCATAGTTATTTTGATAGCCTAGAACAAAACATACTACAAGATATCATACATAAATTAAAATAATGAAAGCTGTTGAGCTGCCCGACACCCATCAAACAATAAATATGGCGCAGCAATTTTATAAGAAGCACCAACTGCTGCTAATGCTTGAGTATCACGTAGTTTTGTGGTCGCACGTAACTTAAGTAAGCGGGTTACAGATTTTGGACCAATACCAGGGACACGCAACAATTCGTGACGTTGTGCAGTATTTATTTCTAGCGGAAAAAGCTCAGGGTGTTGTTTGGCCCATAAGGTTTTAGGATCGGTAGTAAGTGAAAGTGCACCACTATCATTAAAAGGTATTTCATCAACCTTAAACCCATAACAACGCAGCATAAAATCTACTTGGTATAATCTATGTTCACGCATAAATGGCACAGGTTGCGCAATAATATTATCGACACCGGCTAGTGGCTGTAAGGCTGAATAATAAACGCGAGATAATTTTAAATCGTCATAAAGATTTGCAACACGCAAGGCAATATCTTGATCGCTTTCACCCGCCGCACCAACAACTAACTGAGTTGTTTGACCAGACCGCGCAAAGCGACCGGCTTTCTCAGCTTTTGCTACTTGTTGCATTATTGCCAGGATTTGGGCGTGATGTTTACCTGGAGCAATTTTTTTTAATTGCGCTTCGTTAGGTGTTTCAAGATTTACTGAAACGCGTGTCGCATAACGCATGGCATATTCAACCTGAGCACTATCACAACCTGGGATAAGCTTAAGATGCATATAACCCCGATACTTATAACGACTACGTAAAATTTCGGCGGTGGCAAGTAAATTATCCATAGTTGCAACCGCACCTTTATGAATTGCCGATGATAGAAACAAACCAAATACTTGGCGAGCTTGGTAAAGCTGCATGAATATTTGTGCCAACTCATCTGGAGCTAGTTTTTCTTGGTACCCCCTGCCCCCGAGACGTTCACTGCAATAGTTACAGGCGCACTCGCATCCTTTAGCTTGCAACACTTTTAACATTGCGGTGCGTTCACCATTAGGCAAGGCTGCTGGATAAATCCATAAACCATCACTACCACGTTTACGTGAGTTAGAAGGACCGCAAGCACATGATAAGTCGTAACGTGCTGCCTCGGTAAGCGAGGCTAAGCGCTGCTCAACTGATGGTAGCACACGGATTGATGGAGGCATGTTGTGACTATACTGTACGGTTGTTCAGGTTGCAAGAGTGCTTTTTAAAAATAACTACGCACTAACCCCTGCCATTATAAAGGCTTCTTGTAGTTCATTATAATCTTGGGTCACTGGAAACTGCGGAAATTCACCAGTTATATTTGCGGGCGGGCGAAAAAAAATGCCAGCATCGGCGCTAAGCATCATCGAAGTATCATTATATGAATCACCAGCAGCAATCACATAGAAATTTAGCTCTTTAAAAGCTCTAACTGCAGCACGTTTTTGATCGGCAAGACGCAAATTGTAACCAGATATTTTATTGTTAGCATCAATTTCAAGGCTGTGGCAAAAAAGCGTTGGATAACTCAGCTGCTTCATTAATGGCGCGGCAAATTGAGCAAAAGTGTCAGACAAAATAACTACCTGACAGCGCTCTCGTAGCCAATTAAGAAATTTTAACGCGCCATCTAAAGGCTTCATGGTGGCAATAACATTTTGAATGTCACGCAACTTGAGGTCATGCTTAGCTAAAATGTTAAGGCGATATTGCATTAACACATTATAATCAGGTTCATCGCGCGTGGTGCGACGAAGTTCGGCAATGCCTGTGCATTCAGCTACATTTATCCAAATCTCGGGAACTAAAACACCTTCTAAGTCTAAGCAGGCTATTACTTGACGGTTCATAATAAAATACTCCTAACGACAAATACTTAGATGATAATCAATTAATATGATTGTTTAATAAATTAACGTACAGCAAGAATAACATATACTTATTCTAGCAAAACTCGCTAGTATGATAATTGCTAATTGTCATATAACCAAACCACAAAAACTATTAAAATTATATGCATTTAGGGACACCCCTTATATTAAGATTGGTAAGTTAACAATGATACTAACATCATTAACTATATGCTATTTTTCGCTTGGCTTAACAAATTTACCTAGTACGTCAAATTCAACATTAATAGATAATCAAGCCGATCCATTTACAGTTTCGCTTTTAATTGATGCACCGTTAATAGGTGGTAGCGCCGCTTTGTTTGCTAGTACTTTATTACTAAATAATTATGGCAATAAAAAGAAAAAGACCGATAGAACAAAAATACTTTTGCCATTTGATAAAATTGCGCTCAATCGTAATAATAAAAGTCATGATATTGCTTCGACTTATTTACAAAACGCTATGATCATAAGTGCTCCGCTTGCTATTGGCATGTGGCAATGGGACTTAAAATTTAAAAGTTTAGTTCCAGCGTTTATAATAACTGAATCGCTAATTGTAAGCTCTGCCATCTGCCATTTTACTAAATCAATGGTGAGACGCCCACGCCCTTATTCATACACGCGTAGTTTTGCTTCTGGTGAAGCAAGTCGCTCATTTTATTCTGCTCACACTACAGTGGCTTTTGCTGCAGTTACATCAACGACAAGTGTGCTTTACCATTTGCAATCACCATATACCTGGCCGGTGCTTTATGCTGGTATCCCGTTAGCAGCTACGGTTGGTATTTTGCGAGTTAGTAGTGGCAAACATTTTCCGAGTGATGTAATAGTTGGGGCGCTTGCCGGGGCATCAATAGGCATATTAGTCCCTTATCTACATCGAAGTAATCGTTCGCTATCATTAATATTTTCACCATCGGGACTAGCTGTCGCTGGTAATTTCTGACAATTGTTGAGCCATGCATAACAACACTGGATTTCTAATTGCTTTAGAAGGTATTGATGGCTCTGGCACCACTACGCAAGCGCGGCTACTAGGCGAATATTTAAAGTTAAGACGAAAAGTTGTTTGTACTGTTGAACCATCAAAAGGTCCAATAGGTATACTTATTCGTCAAGCATTAGTTGATAATAAAAAACTTAGCGATGAATCGCTGGCTTTGTTATTTGCTGCTGATCGCCTAGATCATATTGAACGCGAAATAGAACCGGCGCTAAAAGAGGGAAACATTGTCATCACTGATCGCTATTTACTTTCTTCGCTAGCATACCAGTCGAGTTACTTGCCTATAGACTGGGTATTATCAATAAACTCTCGCGCACGAAAACCCGACGCTTCAATTTTATTGCGTGTAAGTGCCGAAACAGCAGCAAGACGTCGCGAAACACGTGGCGGTCATAAAGAACGCTTTGATGATATTGAGCGCCAAGGTCAAATCGCGCAAGCTTATGAACAAACTTTAAAGCTTGCAAACGTTGGCTTAACGTATGCTATCAATGCTGAGAATGATGTTGAAACTGTGCACAACGAATTAAAACAATTGCTAGATAAAATTTTGCCATAAATTATCAATTTGCAGGTTGGACTTTTTTACTTCGACATATAAAACCACACATAAAACTACATATGGCAAATATGTCAGAGAACAACATTATATTAATAACACATAAAATAACTATATTATAAATAGCTTTGCGACTAATATGTCATAGTGTATTAATCATTTTTTAGGTTGATAAGAATTATCATTACAACTTTGCTGTAATTATTAAGACTTTGTTTTGAATATTATTGGCATATGATATGCTAATATATTACAGCGCAAAGAAATCAACCAAAAAAATCGTTTACCTTTTTGCTAGTGCAGGAGAGGCGAGCATGAATCAGAAATTATTGAGTATATGCATCATTTCCACATTAACTTTTACTGCATGTAAAAAAGATGATGTCAAAGTTGACGATGTCAATACTCGCAGTTCAGCTATAGTTAAAAATACGATAACCACTACTACCAGTGCGCTTAACGCGCTTCAAAACGAGCAAACTATTAAAAGTCTTGAACAAGCTTTTGAACAATTAAATGAAATCTTTGGTGGTTCAACATCAAATATTCAATCACCTCTTTCTTCTAGTTTAAAAACTTTGCAAGCTAAGGCTACATTAGCATCAAAACGTCTTAAAAATATAAAATCAAGCTCTTCGGCTTTAGATGAAGTAAGCTCTGTAGATACCGAAGAAGACATTGCTGCTGATATTAATGATTTTTTACAACAATACATATTTACTGATGATAATCTTGAATCAAGTGATGAAAATAGCGCTACTTTGTTAATCAAAGGCACTAGCATATGTGAGACTGAAGATAGTGAATGTATCTCATCATTTACTGAAGCGCAAATTCGCATTAAAGCTACATTAACTGATAATGATGGAGTTAATTTTGATTTAATGATTGGTTCGTCACGTACTAATCCTATTAGCATAGAAGCCACACCAAAAAGCATTGCCGTACAGCTTGATTTAGCTGCTTTTAAAAATGCCTATCAACAAATAGCGGCTATTACTGGTGATGATGTCTCTGATATGCCTGAAGTTTTGCAAGGCATATTGCGAGCTAAATTAGTGATTAATGGTGAACAAGATATTTCACTTACTGGCTCAATTATTAAGGCTTTGCAATTAAAAACTAATGAAACAGAAGGTGCAACAGGTTTAAGTCTCGCTGCTGCAGATCCATTAATTGCTATGGATCTACAAGGTCTCACTAGTACTATGGAAATAGCTCTCAATGCCGGCAGTGGTAGTTTTTACGCTCCATATTCTTCACTTGATGAAGAATCGACTATTACTGATTCTTTTAGTATCAATTTTGCTGGTGCAAGTTTTAATGTTTCACTGCAACCTGAGACTGATTTAGTTATTACCAATGTTAGCATTGGCAAAGGACCATTAACCCTAACCCTTGGGGCAAAGACTCTATTGTCGCTATTGCTAAATCCGTCTTCTGATTATACTTTTGATGTTGCAATTAAAGCTACTGAAGCAAACGATGCTGTATTAACTTTTACCCCTGAATTAAATGTGATTTTGGACTATGATTTTGTTAATACTCCTTTTGAAGACCCCTATGCAGAAGTAGCAATGGCTGAAACCTATGAAATTGATATTTCAGGTAATGGCAGCGCCACCATACAATCAGTCCCAGAGGACGCCACTGGGTTTGATGGGGGGATAAAAGTAGTTAGTGGTACTTTAAATTTATCGGCAGCATCAGATCAAAGTTCAGTTCAAGTTTCGCAAGGTCAATGTCTTGTATCAGTTGACTCTGAGCCAGAGGCTGGCGCACCATTAACCGCCTATGTTCAAGCAGCAAGCTGCTTTTAAGATATTAAATATAGTTTAACTCTATTTAATTTACACACTTATGGATGAGGGATCTCAGCCACTAACATCTAAGAACCCTCGTCCCTTCGGCTTTGTTCATGGTTGTCGTGATAATGATCGAAGGGTGGTTGTCTCTATGCGTTTTTTTACAAACCTGAATTATCAATAAAGATATAGGTTGGATTTTGTGTATTAATGCTATTAGTTTTGACTAATTCAACAAAATCAGTAGAAGGATATATTGGAGGATTACTGCCTGCTTCAGGTGTTTCAGAACGTAAACGCATCTGTACTTCAATAGCACAAACATTAGCAAAATCATTTGCTGTTGGTGAGGTAATGGCGTCTGCGCGCGTAAATAAATTATCGTTATTGGTATCATCGCATTGCCCATCCCCATTTGCATCTAAATAAAATAAAAATCGTAATGCTGCTATGCTGCCAGCATTAGCACCAATTGATAGATCTGCAGCTGCAAGCACCCTAGTGTCGGCATTGCGTGCAAGTGGTACCTTATTTTGCCCGGCTTGTTCCCAAAAAATGTATGGGTGGGCTACGTCATCAGTGCAATTTACTCCAAAACGTGACACGCGGGCCCTTAATATAACAGGGACATGTGGTACCGAAGTACTTAAAGTAGGCTGGGTTAAATCAATACGTGGAGCTAGACTCGAATAGTTGGTATTACTAATATTGATAGCGGTATTTGCGACAGTACGAGTTGTAGCAACTTGTAACATTCCATAACCATTAGATATAGCACCACTTGAGAAATTTGAATTTTGATAAAAAAACAACCATTCGTTTTGCGCAATAATAATATCGCTAACACTCGCCGGATCTGGATTTGCTGAAGTTAAGGTAAGAGAATTAGCAGCAGTGCTACTTACTATCCATTCACGTAAATAATCTAATGATGCTATCTCAAGCTCAGGTGTGCCAGAGCATTCTGAACCATTAAGGGTAAAACTTCTAATAGCAAATACACGAGGCAATCCTAAACCTGCATGGTTTATCTCTTGACTAATTATACTTAATGCCGCACGACCACCCCGCTGAATATCGGTGCGGTCAAAAGTTCTTCTGCTGGTACGCGTATGACTAATAAGAAATAAAATAATGCCAGAGATAAAAAACATAGTCACCGCTAAACTGATCATCATTTCGATCAATGTCATACCACGAGTATTCGTATTATTTCGCCAAATTTGTTGTTTAAGATGCTTGTTCATGTCTATAAACTCTTGCCGCCTACGACTCGCACGGTACGTACAGTGTTTTTAAAAGATAGATCAGTCCAAGAAACCGTTACCGTAATAAGTTTAAATTCTATACCCGCAGCAGTAGTATCAACATCTTGATCGGCTACAAACCACGAGCGTGCAAACCATCCATCGGCGCTGCCATAATCACCTGTTGCTGCACCAGTTGGAGTATAGGCAGTTCCACCATAGCCTATATTTTTTCCGCCTGGTTCTATATGGTTACCAGCAGTTAAATCAGCATTAGTAAATTGCTTGCCCAGAAGCTCATTTAATTTGCTTTGCGCCAACACGGTTGCTTGGGTCATGCGACCAGCAGTAGCTACACCTTGTGAACCGGAGACTAATAAACGTAACAAACCAAGCGCCCCAAAGGTAAAAACAAACATCGCAACAACAACTTCGATTAAAGTAAAACCTCGTTCATGCTTTACTCTAAGTAGATGTCGCATAATCTTCCCACCTCAATTGCGTCTGAAGATACGAGCATCGCCACTAGCACCAACAAAAACCAGGGCGTCGATACGTGCTGATGTTCCTGATGCATCGTAAATTAACACTGCACCACTGGTGCCATTTAAAACAGTGCCATCTTCGATAAAGTTAATATTTCCAGTATTACCGCCGCCACAAAAACTACACCAACTACTACTTGCAATACCGTTGTAAGGTACGGGGAAATTTGCACCATAACCTGCAGTTGGGCCAAAGCCCACTTCTGTTGCAGATAGTGTTTTGGTTTTTATTAGCGTTTCATAATTTCCGTCACGATCACTATCTTTACGTATATGCCATTGCTGATTAGCGCGATCGACCACAATTTGGTGCGGCAACGTAGTGCTGCGTGCGAAACCTTGCGCCTCGATAAAACCACCATAAAACTCACGCATCGCCGCACCTACTTGAGAACTACGATAATATCCAATTAGATTTGGGGTTGCGATTATAGCAACTATACCAATAATGGCGGCTACCACCATTACTTCAATAAGGGTGAAGCCTATTTCACCTCGACTTTTGTTTCTGCTTTCATTTCGACTTTCATTTCTGTCATTTCGACTGCAGGAAGAAATCTTATATTGAAGTGGTATAAGATCCCTCGTCACTAAAGCTCTTCGGGATGACATTAGTCGCATTACTCCTCGGGATAACATAAAACGCCAATGCGTATTTTTATTTTTAGTGTAACGCATTATGTAACTCACGACTAACATCAAGACGTAAGATTTCAACTACTAGACTTTGACTACCACTATTTACTTGCAGGGTAGTCAAACCAGAATCACTACTACCGGAAATTAAAGTAGTGGTAGCACCGTGGCTTGTTATTACGCTAGTAGTAGCAGGCGCGGCTGGAACACCTTGCCCTAATGAAGCTGATGCATCTGCAACTGTGATCGCATTATCATGATTCCAATCAACGGGTTTACCGGTTAACCAATCAAAAGCATAAAGTTTACCATCGCCTTTGCTTTGCGCGGCAGAACAAACATCGCTGCTACCACCGCCACCACAAACCGCAGTGGGAGCAAATACGGAGTATTCTGCGAATGGTGAAATAGTACCCATGGTTTCAAAGCGTGAAATATTAAATGGGGCCACCACTTTTTCGCCTGCGGGCAACTTGTAATACCACCCTCGTGAACTAGAAGTTGCCCAAGTGTTATTAGCAATATTAATTTCGGTTAAATCACTTTCGGTACATGGTCGAGTTACGCTGCTAGTGCTACAACTTTCTAAAACCATTGAATAGAGACGTTGTTGGTCACTACAAATATAACCATTAATAGTAGTACTTAATAACGGATTAGGTATAAGGTAGTCACGATCACCAGTACCAATAATAATTCGTTCTTTTCCTTGATAACGAGTTAGCGTAGGCGCAAAAAAGAACGGCCACCGCTGGTACTCACTGTTAGCAAGTGTAGTATCACCATTTGATGTAATTAGCGGATTGGTAGTTTTAAAAATTACTTGGGGGGTAAAATTAAACACGCCACTTGATAGCGCTGATGCTGGTGTTGGTATATGCCAGATCTGCCCGCCGTGATCGGCTGCAACTATGCCTGCCATCATCGGCACCCCACCCTCAGTATTGCGCGCATAAAATACTGGGGTTGCGGGGAATGAATACTTCATTGTTGCTGTAGCCGAGCTAACCGCATAAGTAACTTTCCATAATACTGCCCCAGTATAGGCATCGAGCATAAATAGTGCGTTACCTTTTATATCGAGTGGATCATACCCGCCTGAAAGTAGCACTACCCATCGATCAACTGCTTTAGTGGCAGGATTATTATCGTGATCCCAAGCTAGTGGACCTATTGAAGCTGGCGAAGGATAAACATCAAGCCAACTATTGGCCATTAATGCATCTTCACTGCTACTAGGCGCGGGGAATTGCCATAAAAATACAGGATTAGTGGCATCAGTAACATCAAGTGCAACATAGCGTTGACCACCATCGCGATGACCATAAATGGCTACCGTTTTCCATTTAGTTTTGTTACTAGCAATATTTTTATCAGCGGTTGGGTCAATCCAAATATCACGCACCATTACTGAGCCATCAACCATAAATTTATGGTTAGCTAAACCACATGAATGGGTTGCTGGGTTACACATGTCTTTAAGACGGGGAAGCATCTCAGGGCTCACAAAAGCCCATAATTCTTTACCTAATTCTGGATGAGAAGATGTATCTTCAATGTATGCCCCCCCTATCCCGGCATTGGCATCCCAAACTCCAGTTAAAAATGCATGCAGCATACCGTCATTAGCACCTACTAACATAACACGCGATCGTGAAGTATAAGTTGATTGAAAACCTTGATAAGATGCGGTCGCTGCCCAAGCCCCGACATCAGTACTGCCACCAGGACGCTGCAAAGTAGCTGGTATTGAGTGAAAAATATCGCCAAGCTTCCACCAGCCATCAATTGGTTGACCACCATGTTGAATATTGTTGAGATTGCGCTCTTCACTAGTATTGGTATCACCGTCGATATCATATACATCTAACCCACGGAAAAAATTAACCAGCTTTTGCCCATCACTAACTGTCGCCGTGCCTAACTCGGCAAGAAAGCGCGACCCGGTAGTTACATTAGCCTCGGTAAAATCTATTTGCGTGTATGCAGGTGGTAATGAAGTATCAGGCACCGCTGTTTTAATCACTCGATTGGCTGCAGTTACATAACAAGATGAGACATCAAGGTCGCCTTGATCTGAAGGAACCACCCCAAGAGTACCTGCAACATCACCTGCTAAACAAAGCGATGAATCCCATAATGGTTTTGAGCTTAAATAGCCATCGCTATCATAAATCGGTGCGATGGCACCATTTGCATCAAGAATGCAGGTGCTATCACCAGATGGACAAGTGCAAGCATTACCAAGTAATGCAGAATTTGCGACATCACAAAATGTAAAACCGTAAATATGACCTTCCCACAACGAGAATTCGTCACTGGGGCGAAAAACGGCATTGGCAACCGAAGCTTGACCAGATTGATTAGTAGCAGGGACAGACGGTGCGGTAAAACCTACGGTGCGATGTAAAATATCTGAAATAATTTCAGTAAGCGCATCACGTAACTCTGCTACACTCGTTGCCGGCAAACATTTTCCTGAGCCCCCCGTGGCTACATCATCTAATAATCCGTAACATTTAGTTGGGTCAGTTTCATCAGTTATACCGTAACTCACTGCATAGGTTTTAACATCTTGAAGCCCCGAAATATCTGAACGCATGTCTAATTGGGTTAAGGCATAAGCTACATCATCAACTAATGAACCACCATACTGGTACAATCCTCCAACCATACCTTGATTTTTATAATAACCGTCACTCATACCAGTGACTTCGCCATTAACAAAAGGCACTCTACTGCCTGCAGTAGCGTCCCACATGGGAAAACCGTCAGTAATTAATACCACAAAATTCTTAGCTTGTGTGCAAACTGATGAACCATAGTCGCATATCGGGGTGTTTACACCGGTAGTTGTAGTAAAATATTTGCCAACATTATCAAGGGCCATAGCAAGTGGGGTACCCCAATCCAGCGTATAGCCATTATAAAGATAGTTTATCAAATTGCTGTCAGACGGATTAAAACATTGGGTTGCAGGATCACCATCAAAGCAAGCAGTGCCTGTAGTTTGCGAACAAGGGGGTTTCACCGCATATTGAATAGAACCGCTACTACCTGTAGCAGGATAATAAATATTGCCACTGTCATTAAAATCAGAAATACCAATACGAACGTCGCCGCTCATATTATTTATGGTATCGGTAAAAGCTTTAACTAAGGCCACTACCTTAGTTGGATAGAAGTTTAAAAAATCACCTAAGACGTAAGGGTAATCTTTGTTAAGGCCACCGGTAGTAGCACCACTGCCGCCGCTATATGGTATACAATATTTATAAGAATATTTATAATAATAGCAGCCAGAAATCGAGCAACCGGAGCCGCCTGAACACATTGAACATATGTGACTTTTACATATACCGCTAGTACATTCATAGCCATGACTACAGTACCCACCTAAATCTGGCGCTGTCGGTGTGGTCGGTGTTGACGAACACATATTTAACGGATCGCCACTAGCGTTATCTGCTGGCTCCCAAAAATAACCATGCGTACGCATGCTATAAATACAGCGTGATTTTTGATAACAGTTATCAGTAACACTACTACTGCTACAAATAGTGCTAATAACATCGTCAAATTTATCTTGTTCGGTAGTACCGCTACCGGTGGCTTGTACCGTATACTCAAAAGCGACACTATTGTGAGTGTATATGTTCCAAGGTGGAAACATATCATCGGTAGGGCCACTTTTGCGTTCGTCAAAAATCGGATACCTAGTGCCACGATAAGTTGTACCGTCACTGTTATATAAACTGCGATATGGATCAGCAACGCTGTCACCGGTAACATCCGGGCCGCTTAAGCCTTCTAGTACTGAATTTACACTGATCATAGAACTATTAGGCCCGCTAATCAGCGTCATATTTTGATTTTTGCTGCATTGTCGTGTACCTGATAAATCTTCACAAATCAGATCGTACATCGAATTTGAACTATCAAACAAGAAAACAATGTTAGGCGGAGCAGTAGAACTTGTACCAGCACCTGCTTCAAGCAAGTGTAAATCATCAGCAAGCGCAAACTCTACGCCACTAACAAAAAATACGATCGAGGCAATTACAATAACTCGCCAACTAAAAACTTTAAACAATGCAAAAACAAATGCTCGCATCATCGACTCCACCAGCGAAATCTTCTTATTTACGGCGTAGCAATGCCATAACGTAGTACCAGTTGGACTTCACGTTCGCCAAAATTAGGCCCCCTACAAGTCGCAGTAGTCGTTATAAAATGAATACCGCTACTTAAATTTGCACCACCACCGCCACCGCCGTAATCAAGCTTATTAGTAATATTCACACCTTCAAATGCAGAAGAAAAATCGCCTGAAGTGGCCGCAAGTTCAGTAAACGGTACAGTGGCTGCAACATTATCATAATGCCCAGCTTGATAATGCAAAGTATTACCACCACCAATATCAATATCGGCAGCGATTGATTGAGCGCTATTATCAGGAAGTATTGAACGTATATGCTCAAGCGCCGCGCGTGCACAAGAAGCTGTTACTTCACGCGAGCGAAAGCCGACACTGCTATTTAATTCACTACCAGTAATCGCCACTGCAGCTAAACCGCCGACTAAAACTATAAGCAAAAGAAAAGTTACTACGATAAGAGCGGCACCGCGCTCGGTCGAAGAAGAATTTTTTTGCATACAAAATCGCTGCTTAAGCTGCAATTTTCCAATAACCTTTGGTGATGCGGGAAGGTCATCTTGTGGTTCAAAGAGCTCACCATGCTCGGGTGCGCATAGGGACGAGGGATCTTTTTCTATTGGAAAATGAGATTTCTCCCTACGGTCGAAATGACAGGAGGGAGAATCGAAATGACATGCGGTTTTCGTTTTAGCCGATGCTGGTAAAAATGACTTCATCTTGGGCTCCGCGCTACAGTTCTTAGCAATGTGACTATCTGGCTATCTGGCTATCTGGCTATCTGATTATACTGCAAATTTTACGCCATTATTGATCGGCCACCAATCATTATGTTTTCAGGCTATTATTTTATTATATTCGCAACCTGTACTAAATACTTTTTGCGTTATGACGCAAATTTTTGCAGGGTGCGCAGGTATGATCACATCATCTAAGGTATGTCTGATTTATTAGACACTCTTTTTTTAATAAGCTCACTTAAAATTCTTAAGTTTTTAAGTTTCTGTTCTTTAAATCTTCATTTTTTTAACTTGGTATTTAAAGAATTTAAGAATAGGGAACGGGGAATGAAAGGCGATGATATAGCTGAAACATTTAGGGACACCCCCAAGCTTTATACATCTTCACGCAATGAATCTAACTCATTTATATCAAGCGTTTGTTTGGTGCGAAACACGCCAATAATAATAGCTAGCCCCACTGCTGCTTCGGCTGCTGCTATTGCAATTACAAAGAGAGCTAGTACATGACCACCAACGTCGCCATACTGTTTTGCGTAGGTGAGAAATAACAAATTGGCTGCATTTAGCATGAGTTCAACACACATAAGCACTACTATCGCATTACGACGCATAATCGCACCAATCATACCAATAGCAAACAAACCCCCAGCGAGTGCAATAAAATGAGTTGAACTGATAGTGGTAATTGTGCTCACACTAATCTCCGTAGCCCTAATACTACTGCCCCCAAAACTGCGGTTAATAATAACAAAGATATAGCTTCAAAATCGAATAAGTATCGAGTTAACATTAGCTGAGCAATATTATAAACCGAGCCGTTAATAGTACTTTTTGTAATGGCTTCATTATTTTGCAAATTTTGAATTATCACATAGAAAAAATATGTTGCCGATACAGCACCAAATAATTTTGTAAGAGAAAAATATGTTGGTCTAAAATTATCAGCCACTTGCAGATTTAAAAGCATTATAACAAATATAATAAGCACTACAATAGCCCCAGCATATACCAAAATTTGCATAGCCGCGACTAAACCTGCGTCAACAATAATATATACAAGTGCTAAAGAGACTAAAGAAATAATAAGAAACATAGTTGCACGTAATGGATTACGTGTAAGAATCATTAGTAAAGCAGCAACAAGCGTAGTAGCTGCGGCGAAATAAAATAAGAATGCTATCATTAATTTTAATCCTCCCAAGTAGTATTGCCGCTTGGGGCAATTTCAGCATCAGGAAACCAGCAGGTTTTTCCTATATGTTCATAAAACTCATCTTTAAATTTATCAAAATAGCTTCGCGCAGGTATGGCGATAGCGTCAGCAAGCGGGCAAATAGTAGTAGAGGTCATAAAAGTAACTGTATCAGACAGCGTCGCTAAATCAGTATGACTACCCTTACCTATTTCGAGACGGCGTAGCATTTTTGCAATCCAGCCGGTTCCTTCACGACAAGGAGTGCATTGCCCACAAGACTCATGTGCATAAAATTCTGCTAGGTTTAATAAAACTCTAACCATACAAGTAGTATCATCAAGCACAATCATACCCGCGCTACCTAAAAGTGATCCTACTTTTTTGATACCGTCGAAATCTAATGGTGCTTGTGTCTCAAGCGGCCAATGTTCAACGCTTTTTTGGGGGGGCGCAAAAGACGTAACCTTTTGTTGCGGTGCATTATCAGCTAATGCTTGACATGGTCGTGGCACTAAAACTGGTGTCGAACTACCACCAGGAATTACCGCTTTAAGTTGTCGACCTTTCCATACACCACCGGCTAGCTCGATTAATTCATTTATAGGATAACCACTTGGAACTTCATAAACACCTGGTCTTTTTATATGCCCTGAGACACTTGCTAATTTAGGACCACCATTATGTGGCAAACCTTGGGTTAAAAACCAATCAACGCCACGCGCGAAAATCAAAGGTACACAAGCAAGCGTTTCTACATTATTTATAATTGTCGGGCCACCAAAAGCACCTACTATCGCCGGAAATGGTGGTTTTAATCGTGGACGACCAATTTTGCCTTCGAGTGATTCAAGCAAAGATGTTTCTTCACCGCAGATATAAGCACCCGCACCACGATGAACATGGCAATTGAGTTTAAATCTTGTGCCCATAACCGCATCGCCAAAAATTTTAGCGTTATAGGCTTCTTTAATAGCTGCCAAAATTCGGGTATACGGTTTGGTAAATTCACCACGAATATAAATGTAAATATCATTGGCCCCTATTGCATATGCCGCAATAGCAGCACCTTCAAGCAAAGCATGGGGATCACGGGATAGAATATAGCGATCTTTAAATGTGCCAGGCTCAGACTCATCAGCATTAACTATTAGGTATTTAGCTTTATCAGTTTGCTTTGGCACAAAATCCCATTTAACGCCAGTTGGAAAACCCGCGCCACCGCGTCCGCGCAAATTGGCTTGCTTAACGGTTGTTATTATTTCATTGGGATCGAGTTGTAAAACACTGCGTAACGCTTGATAGCCACCATCACGTTGATAACAAGCAAGCTCATAGCCATTGGCGATAAAAAATCGTTTAGAGAGTGTAGGCTCAAAAGCAGCGGGAGAATATTGATGGTCACTCACAACAACCCTCCCAATACCGCTTCAAGCTTAGCGCAGGTTAAATTTTCAACTAAAACACCATCAACCCATAAACAAGGCCCGGTAGCGCAAGACGCCAAACATTCTTCATGTAAAAGTGTTACTCGACCGTCAGCAGAGGTCTCACCTACCTTTATACCAAGAATAGTTTGGGCCCGGGATATAATCTCTTTAGCACCACGTAATTCACAAGAAAGCGTACGACATATTTTTACCACATGCCGACCAACTGACTGCTCGTAGAGCATTGAATAAAAAGAAACGACCTCACTAATACGAGTTGGTGGCACATCTAAAATCTCAGCCACCTCAAGTTGCGCCTCTTTTGATAAATGCCCTATCTCTTGTTGTACTAAATGTAAGGCTGGCAAGGTAGCCGCAAGTGGGGTGGGATATTCACCCATCAATTCTTTAATTCGCGTGACTGTTGATTGTGATAGTACTTTTACCATGATTATAAATTACATTCTATAACACTAAAATTAATGCCAGTCACAATAGCAAAAGGTGTAAATATGAAATTTACTAATTTTACAATATATTTCTATTTTCTTATTTCGCGATCAATTCGGTCAAACATATGCTTTGCTGCGTCAGTACTAACTGATGTAGCAAATTTGTCTATAGTTATTTTTTCAAGCTTATTCACAATTTGATTAACGGCATTACTAGCTTGCTCACTATTAAGCCCCTGTGCCTTAAGTAGGTTTGGCATTATATTGCGAAAAATAATCACCATTTGATGTAAGGTCACATCTTGGGGAGTGCAACCACCTTTTTTTAACGCAAGACGTATCGACCCCCTTGCTTGCGGTGCTGAAAGACTAGTTTTCTCAACAAGTATTGATGCCGTCTGTTCAAAAACACTGTTAGGCATCATTGTGCTTGATCCTCTGCGTATCGTTCTCGTAAAAATCGTGGGGGAAAAAATGTAATCCACATGAACGAAATGCTTAATAGCAGCAATATTGGAAGAGTAATAGAATTTAACCAATATGGGGTTGCAACTAAATATCGCGACCACAATACAAACCAATGCATAAGTAACATTATGCTGGCAGCAAACCAGAGAAGATATCTAATACTTAAAAACGGAGATGCTAGACCAATAAGTGCACGACGTTTAAATAGGCGATGGTAATACCACATTTCTATTGCTGCCCACAAAAAACTCATAGTAATCAAAATATCGCAGACAAAAACGACAAACGAAACGTCAGTGCTAAATAAAGATACTGCAAAACCAAAGATAGTAATCTCTACAATCCATGTAATTACTAAAGATGCAGCAACAGCAATATTAATCGCTTTGGCCCACAAACGCCCAGGGCGAAACAGTCGCCAGTTTGCAATAAAGAGTGATATTATTAACATTGGATAAGAGATTTCTAATCCCCAATGAAAAAACCTATTAAGTATGGGTGTATTAACGGCAACAGTTAAAGTGTTAAATACGTTAACAATTGCGCCTAGAAACCAAGCGAGCCCCCAGAAAAACTCGGGTGTTCCGCGAGTTTGGCGCGACAGTAGTAATAAGCGTACACTAAAAACTAAACATAAAATGGCAGCAATACTAAGACATACCGACTTAATAATTAGCATCGATTGACTCTTTGTGAACTTATACTGCTAATTTTAATGCCGTGATTAAACCTACTGATAATATTAACGTAACAACGACATGGGCGCTATAAGTTTTTCACTTTTGGTTGCTATAGTGATGTGGTAACGTCAAAATCCACAATCAACGGTAAATGATCTGACAACTCTCTCCATGGTGAGCCAACTAATCTTAGTGCCTGCTTGGTTGCAATATTGCGAACGTATACACGATCGAGATTAAAAACCGGTCGGCGTGAATGCCAGGTACGCACCGCTTGCGGTGGTAAGTGGCCAAGGGCATTGATGAAACCCAATTGATTAACAATTATTTTTTCGAGCTTACGATTCCAGTCATTAAAATCACCGGCCATAATAACCGCATCACTGGTTTGCACGCGATTAGCTAATATTGCCGTAATACTTTTAAGCTGAAATATACGTTGCGCTTGATTAAGACCAAGATGAACGTTGAGCACATGTACTTTTCGACGAGCCACCTCAAGACAAACGTATAAAACGCCACGTCTTTCGATCTTGTTAGTTGATACATCATAGTTACATGCATGAGTAACTGGATGGCACGTAAAAGTAGCATTACCATGATGACCATCTCGGCGATGCTTATTGGGTTCGTAATACGAATTTAGACTTAGCATTTTGCCAAGTTCAACGCTTTGAGAAATCATAGGGTAATAAAAATGAGAAACCTCCTGACATAACAGTAGGTCAGGTGCATAATCACGCAAGGCATTGCCCAAGCTTTTAAAATAATTACCCGCGAATACTGAAGCACCTTTGCCTTTACGAATATTATAGGTGATGAAACGAATATGATGAGACAACTTATATACTTCCTTTAGTCATACCAATTATCATTTGGTCGATGTTAAAAAACTTATCTATTATACCTTAAATTGGCAAACTTTTCAGCAACTAAAAATGTTTCGTTAATCCGCTTAGTTAGAGCATTATTAAAACGTGAAGCAGAACAAACACAACTATTAGCTCTACGCTCACAGCTTGATCCGCATTTTCTTTTTAATACCCTCAATGCAATTGCTGAATGGTGCAGAGAAGATGGCATTGTTGCTGAACGAGCTGTGCTACAATTAGCGGCGATCCTTAGAATAATATTAGAAGGAGTAAAAACTACTACCTGGCCACTTGCACAAGAAATTGATCTAATAGAAACACTATTTTCACTACATCGTTTACGTGACCCTCAATTATTTGAATTGAATATCAATATCACTGATGTATGTTATAAAATTTTAATTCCCCCATTAATATTGCTGCCGCTAGCTGAAAATGCCGTTAAGCATGGTCCACATTCTGGACATATTGGTAAAATTTATTTAATTGCCAACTGTGATGAAAGTGAATTGGTATTAACAATCATAAACCCGGGGACCTATCTTGGCCCGCGTCTAGGTAGTGTTGGATTGCCCCATTTAAAACGTCGTCTTGATATTATCTATGGCGGTAAGGCTTTATTTAATATTGCAGCACAAGATTCACAAACACATGCAGTTTTGCATTTGCCTATTAACGGACCCATAAATGGGGAGCTATCATGAGCCTGAAATTGCGAGTGCTAATAGCTGATGATGAACTCATGGCTCGCAAGCGTTTATTACGCCTATATTCTGTATTTTTATAATCCAGAAGCAATAACTACTTCTTGCACAGCTTCAGCATGCAAACGCGGTATAGTCTCATCACCGCCAGCGGCCATACGACTTGTGCGTGCCAATACTTTAGATTGTTTTAAGTCTATCAATTCTTAACTTACTGTTTTTATTTAGATAAAAAATCTATTTAATTAATCGTTTGACAGCAAGTAAGGCTCTACATTATGGCCTTTTTTCGTAACCGGTGCCTACCATACGAAAGTGTGAGGCATAATAGGGAACCTGGTGAAAATCCAGGACTGCCCCGCAGCGGTAAGTGAAAACGAAGTCCACACATAGCACTGGCTAATTATGCTGGGAAGCTGTGGGCAATAGGAAGACGACAACAACTAATTGTGTGTCGTTAAGCTCACAAGCCCGAAGACCTGCCGGTACCTGATCTCAGAGAGAAAACTGAGACTGTCTATTAACCTTACGGCCTCGCGGGAGGCAAAAGGAGTAGCAATGTCAAACATTGCATCACTTGCGCATGAAATTTCATCAACTGTTGTTATTACTAATAACCCTTCGAATATTACTCCTCTGTTTTCAACTATTATCAAACGTGACGGAACACGTGAGCCTTTTGCTGCTGCACGCATTGCAAAAGCTATAGAACTTGCTGGCAAAGCTACCCATGAATATGATGCGCAAGAAGCACAACGACTTGCTCGCCGTGTGTTAGTTATTGCGGCTGCTACAACTCAAAATGAGCCGACGGTTGAGGGGATTCAAGATTTAGTTGAAGACGTGCTCATGGCCTCACCTTTTCGTAAAGCTGCACGTGCATATATTCTATATCGCGAACAACATCGGATATTACGTGAAATACATAGCAAACAAAACACTAAACTGGTTGACTCATATCTTGATAAATCTGATTGGCAAATATCTGAAAATGCCAACATGGCTTTTAGCTTACAGGGACTAAATAACCATATTGCTAGTGAAGTTATTCGTAAGTATTGGCTTGAACAACTATACCCACCGGTTGTACGCAATGCTCATGAATCGGGTGACTTTCATATTCATGATTTAAATTTATTGGCTGTCTATTGTGTTGGTTGGGACTTAAGCGATTTATTGCTGCAAGGTTTTTGTGGCGCAGATGGTAAAGTCGAAAGTAAACCAGCACGTCATTTTCGCACCGCGCTCGGACAAATAGCTAACTTTTTTTATACCCTTCAGGGGGAAGCAGCTGGCGCGCAAGCCTTTTCAAGTGTAGACACCTTGTTGGCTCCCTTTATCGCATACGATAAGCTTTCTTATAAAAATGTAAAGCAAGCGATACAAGAATGGGTTTTTAACCTAAACGTTGCCACTCGCGTTGGTTTTCAAACACCTTTTACTAACATAACCCTTGATTTCAATGTACCGACAAAACTTCACGATCAACCAGTAATTATCGGTGGCAAATTACAAAAAGCAACATATGGTAACTTTCAAAATGAAGTCGATATGTTCAACCGTGCTTTTCTTGAAGTCATGATCGAAGGTGATGCTAAAGGGCGTGTTTTTACTTTTCCAATTCCTACTTATAACATTACTAAAGATTTTAATTATGATGATCCTCGTCTTTCGCTTTTATGGGAAGCAACTGCACGTTATGGCATCCCCTATTTTGCCAATTTTGTAAATTCGCAAATGTCTCCTGATGATGCGCGCAGTATGTGTTGTCGTTTGCGGCTTGATACTCGTGAGCTGCAACATCGCGGTGGCGGATTGTTTGGTGCTAATCCGCTTACTGGTTCTATTGGGGTAGTTACGCTTAATCTACCACGCCTGGGACACTTTGCTCATGATGAAGATGATTTTAAAATTCGTTTAAGTGCGCTTATGGATATTGCTCGTGATAGCCTTATACTAAAACGTAAAATTTTAGAACGTTTTACCGAAGCTGGGCTATATCCATATGCCCGCCATTATCTGCAAAGTATAAAAACACGTTTTAACTCATTTTGGCATAATCACTTTGCAACGATTGGTATTATCGGTCTTGAAGAAGCTACGCAAAACCTGCTCGGTGAAAGTTTATTGTCAGAAAGTGGGCGCGCTTTCGGTTTACGTATGCTTGATTTTCTGCGCGCGAAATTAATTTCTTTTCAAGAAGAGACCAATACACCATTTAATTTAGAGGCTACTCCAGCAGAGGGCGCAAGTTATCGTTTGACCAATCTTGACCGCAAGCATTATCCTGATATGCAGATTTTTACTCAAGATAATGATATCGTTTATGCAAATTCATCGCAACCACCTATTGATGCTTTCAATGACCCCTTTGAACTGCTTGAACAACAAGATGAATTTCAAGTACAATATACTGGTGGTACTGTGCTGCATTTTTATCTTGGCGAACGTGTTGAGGATTCTGCCACAGTTAAAAACTTTGTCCGTAAAGTTTGCGCAAACTTTCATTTGCCTTATTTTACTTTAACCCCAACTTTTTCTATTTGTCCTGAACATGCTTATCTTGCAGGCGAGCATCAAGTATGTCCGCATTGCGGCGCACCAACTGAAGTATATTCGCGTGTCGTTGGTTACCTAAGACCTGTACAACAGTGGAATCCTGGCAAACAAAAAGAGTTCTCGCGGCGCGGCCTATTTGATCAAAATCTTAGGTAATTTTTATGATCGCCGGTCTCCAACCTTGTTCTTTTATTGATTATCCCGAGTATCTTAGCGCTGTAGTTTTCTTGCGCGGTTGCAATCTGCGATGCCCATATTGTCATAACCCATCACTTATTTCTCCAAATGGAGAATGTTATTTAAGCGATGATGAGTTTTTTAGTTTTTTGAAAAAAAGACAAGGTTTGCTAGATGCTGTAGTTATTTCAGGCGGTGAACCTACACTATATGCAGATTTAAATAAGCTAATCACTAAAATTCAAAGTATGGGGTTTTTGGTTAAACTAGATACTAATGGTACACAGCCAAAGGTAATTGCTGATTTATTAAATGCAAAGTTGCTTAACTATATAGCTCTTGACCTTAAAGACCATCCAAATAGTTATGCGTCATGGCTCGGGGCATATAGCAAGCCTGAAGATTTATTAGAAAGTATTTCAATTATTAAAGATAGCGATGTTGCACATGAATTTCGTACCACTGTTGTATTACCATATCACGATAAAGTGCGATTAAATCGTATGGCAAAATACGCTTTGGGCTGCAAGCAATGGATTTTGCAGGCGTATAAAAACACTACCACATCAAGACGATTTGTTTCACCACCAGTAAATTATCTAAAACAAATTGCTGCGACTATTTGTCGTGATTATGGTATTTCTTGTTTTTACCGAAACGGAAACTAAAAATACTAACTATTTATACTATTAAAATTTCATTTTATATACACTATAATTAGTTTCTCTTAAATTTTCTCAGGCTCACAAATCACTAAATAAGTGCGTAGCAAAGGTAAATTCCAGGCCAAAAACACACTAATATGCACAAGTAGCCATGCAATTTTAAACGAAAACCCTGGGATTAATAAAAGTACTGCTACACCGCCAGCATTAAGCAAAGCTGTAGTAATGCTTACGAAAACATAACGACCGGTTTGAGGTTTAATAATAATTTTAACATTAGCCGACCAGATACGACTTAAAAAGAAATGAATAATGGTACCAGTGATTGTTGCGATAAATGTCGCAACTGATGGCATAAGTATCTCAGCATCAACTAATGATACGGCTGCAAAAAAATCAACAATAGTAGCAGCTGCAGCTATTATTGCGCCACGTGCTAATACCCCACGACCAAGACGTAACCAACCTTTATGCCATTCGCTTTCATCTAAAGCACCAAGCAAATGGCTAAACCGCTGCAAGGCAGTAATTTGTGTTGAAACTGCAAGTAGCACTAAACCAGCAATCGCAATACGATGTAGCGGTCGAGGCTCACCAGGATCAATTATCGCTTCAAGAATAGGACTAATCGCAACGGCTACACCAAGATATAAAATACGTTCAGCACGTTGCATAAAACCAACTTCTTTAATGGAAACACCAATAGCTTCACCACGTGCGCGAATATAAGGAACAAGAGCTGAACCAACTAAAGCGATTTGAGTCGCTAAAAGAACCCAACTATCTCGATAATACCAAGCGAGACCTACTAAGACTGCAGCGTCACAATAGCGATCGAGAATAGAATCAAGTGCTGCCCCTTTTTTAGTTACTTCATTGCGAGCACGAGCTAGGCGACCATCAAAAAAATCACACATACCAGCAAATAGATATAGCCATCCACCAAGTGCAAAACGGCCAATTGATAAAGACACACCAGAGGCGGTTGCTAATAATACCGATAAAGTGGTGATTGCATTTGCTGGTACACCCATACGTATAAGTACGCGCCAGATGGGTTGCATTATCCAAGTGAAATAAAGGCGAATGTACATAGAGGCAAGAAAAGACGAACCACGGGATTCCATCTCTGAATCACGATACTGCCCAACAAATAAAGTTCTAATACTATAAATAATTAAACCGCCAACAAAATATAAAGCAATTAAAATAGCCGGAGCCAAAGCAGACCAAATACGCCCTGCTGCGCTCATATGGCCATAAATCCAATTTGAAAGCATATCCATGGTAAGCCCCATACTTGGCAATTATTTTAAGTGCAGCTATCTCATGACTGCTGCTTTTTGCAAGATTAAAGCTAAAAGATTATGGTTATTGATCAATTGGCTGTTTTATACGTTTCATAACCTCACCAGATTGATTTAGATCTAATCCGCGTGCCTGCATTAGGTTAGTAACAGCTTGATCAAATATTTTACGAGAAATCTGCGTTTTTGCTCGTAAGGCTAATATATTTTCATCGCCACGTTGAATGCGTTGCCAAGCTCGCTGCATTGGCGAAAATTTAGCCGTAAAAATATTGGTAGTTTCGCTTTGTAGGTTTGTTATTTTAGGTTTTGCAGTATCACTTTGCACATCAATTTCTAAACTGACAATTGAAACAGCTACAGCCTTGGCGAGTTCTGCACGAGTAACTGCATCAATCATGGCAAAGGCGGCCTGTAATCGTGAATTTCCTGGGACTTCGATAGCGCCAAAAACCGTAATATTGTTGTCATCGATAATAATCGTCGCAAGATTATGGTTAAATAATGATTGATCACCACCGGTTGCAAGAATACTTGTAGATTCGTCATTACCACTATTAGTGCGTACCTGTGCAGAATTACTACAAGCCAAAATGGCTGCTGCAGTAATAAAAATATAAAATTTAGGATAAATCATGAATGCACTGTATCACTTTTTATTGTGAAATCCAGCTCTCACAAAATAATTAACTGCAGTTTATCTATGCAACGATTGCATAAATCTCTTCGTTTGGCATTGTAACTAAGGCATTGTGACTAAACTAAATAAGAGGTAACTTTAGATTGCTGATTAAAGCCTAATCTGCAACTTTAATTATCAGGTTTACTTATTTGTGGATGGCATTGCTTGATAAAAAGACACATAAGTTGTTTGCATATGTTTAATGATTTACAAGGTAAATCATGCTGCATGGGTGTTTGTATAGCAAGTTCACCGATACAATTTTTGATTCTTTTGCGTAAGTTATCGCGCATCTTTGCAGTAACTGCATGCTCTATAATTTCTTCGGTATGGAGAAAGACCAATTGCGTTCGTACTGTAGTAGAAATATCACACGCCATACTAACAGCTAAAGCATAGATTTCTAATTGCAAGTAATCCAGTTCGAGCTCAGCCGGTGACGGCTTGCTATGCTTGAAATCTAATATAATTATTGCATTATTTTCTTCATAAACGACATCAAACTGACCTCTTAAAGATAACTTATATGGCGATGCTGCTATATTGGCAATAAAAGGTAGTTCGTGGCGATGTTTATCTGTTGGTAACTTGATTAGTTTTTTCCCTAATGGTGAGTTAAAAAATCGAACACAATCTTCAAACACTTCATGAATATTTGGATCATCAATATCATAGCCTATAGCGCTAATACCTTCGTAAACCCATGCTTGTATATCTTTTGATGGCTTTGTTGCATCCAAACGCGCCATTACTGCATGAGCAATAGTCCCTTGAGTAATTGCTTTTGCTTGTTGTGAGTTTAATGTACTCTTCATCGAGTTATTTATTACAGTGTCTGATTCTTTTTGCTTAGACATCGCCATCATTACAGCTTCATTAAAACGTAGCTGTGTACGTAAAAAACCTCGACGTTGACACTGTAAAAATACTGCTAACTCAGTAACCGATAATGAAAATTCACTGCCTTCGGCGATGGCAATTGTCGATTGTATTTGTGGTGATATGTTGTTTGTTTCTGATAGGGTAGAAATTAACGATTCATTAGATTCAATATTATTCACCTTTATTACCTGTAAAACACCAGCCGCAACTGCCTCAATATGCCATGGTTGCAGACGCCGCAGTAGTCCCTTATTAGTTTTTAAGTTTTCACTTTCTGGGGCAAAAAATACTAGTTCACTTTTTGCACGCGTAACCGCAACATAAAGTAAACGATCTTGCTCAGCTTCTGCTGCACTTTTCGCATTAGCAACTGATGCGTGCCACTTATCACATTTCAGCAATTCACCATTAATACGCGGACGCATAATTAAACCATGTTCACGTGAATAACGAAGTGAGTTAAAATCTCCGGGTTTGCCATGAGCTAAATCAACTAATAAAACCGCAGGGAACTCAAGCCCTTTAGCTTGATGAATAGTACCGATAACCACGGCATTATTAGAGTTATGAATACTAGTTAATGGTTCGCGCACCCCCCGTTCAATACGAATACTTAGCTCGCGTGCAAACCGCCAAGTGTTGTAGGCATTATTTTGAGCATATTCTATCGCCAACGATTGCAGATGTTTGACATTCGCAACTTTTTGTTCACCACCAGGCAAAGTAGCTAAAATCGCTTCAATTTGTAGTAACTCATTACACCAATGTAAAAAAGCATCGGCGTTAAGCAATTTTGCACCTTGCCATAAACGAGGCATAACAAAAGAAACTAATGTAATAGCAGCAATATCATTATCACTTAAACATGATGCTTTAGCCTGATTAACACTAAGTTTAACAAAATTATCTTCTGCCTGCGGCCCAAATAAATATAACAATCCATCATCAGATAAACCGAACAATGGTGAACGTAAGGCTATCGCTGCGGCAAGTCTATCATCAGGATCACAGCACCAACGTAGCAATGCAGCAATATCAATTATTTCTCGCTCTGCATAAAGACCCCCACTGCCCATGGTTGCTGGAATACCACGTTTTAGTAGGGCATCACAGTAATGCACCGCTTTAGTCATTGCTGCCATCAATATGGCAAAATCAGATGGTAAGCGCCCAGCTTGAAGACGTTTTGCTACATAATCGGCAACAGCTTCAGCTTCTAATAAAGTATTGGTGGTATTATTCTCTGCTGCCGGAGTTTCAATCCATAAAGCCGTTTGCTTGTTATCGTTTATAGTATCTGCAGCTTGTATTGCTTCATATTCATGGCCGAACAGCTTTTGTCCTAAATGGTTTATCGAGGCGCATAATGCTGTAGTTGTACGATAACTTGTATGTAAAGTATTTTTGCTACCACCAAGTTTTTCAATATCAGCAGTAAAACTATCGAAACTTTCAATATCAGCACCACGAAAAGTATAGATAGCTTGTTTTCGATCACCAACAACAAACAACGTCGCCGGAGGTTGACTACCAGCAGCAGGTCCACTTAATCCCGCAAGGAGATGCACAAATCGACGCTGTAGACGGTTAGTATCTTGGGCTTCATCGACCAAAACCGCACGAAAGCGTTGCAGTACACGTGCGTGAAGCGATGCATCATTCTCAAGCAAATGAACTGCACGTTCAATAATATCGGCAAAATCAAACAATACATGTTCTTGTTTTAAACGCTGATAATTTTGCCATGCCGCATCGACTAATTTGGTGAAATTTGACGCTAAAGCTGCGCAAGCAAATTCTGCATTTATTAAATTGTTTGCTTGTTTACTTATAAAATCTTTTTCTTCGCTACTAATTAGTTGACCGAGTTTGCCACGACGGTCTAAATGTGTTGCCGCCTTTGTCCAATTATCAATCCAACTAATAGTATCTACATTGTTTTCTGTAGGCACCAATTTTAAAAAATTTTCGACCTTCGCACTTACTGTATCTGATAATTCAGAACGTGCTAACAGCAAACGTGTGCGTATATTTGTTAATTGTTCGGTAATTCGTTGACTAATAATATCGGGGTCATATGACGTGACTAGTTTGCTACCTATTATTTCGCAACCATCCTCGCGTGCTTGTGATAAAGCAGACCATAAAGATACCGGAAATTCGCTATCAAGTTTAAAAGCGGCTGCAAGCTGCTTCACTGCATTAGCTACGTTAGTATCATTTGCAAACCAAGCTTCTTCACAAGCTTGTTGAAATAATAGTCGGTCTTCTCCTTCTTGCCCGAGCACCAATAATCGCTTAAAAACACCAACATTTGCCCCTGAAAAAGACAATAACTGTAAAGCAAGTCCATGAAAATTATTTATCGGCGCGCGACTAATATCGCTAAGAAGATCGTTTGCTTCTAAAGATCGCAGACGTACACGGATGCGATTTAACAGCTCACGCGCAGCTTTACGCGTAAAGGTAATTGCCACAACCGAACTTGGCTTTAACTTATGCCTCAAAAGAATGCGAATATAACTTTCTACCAATGCATAGGTCTTACCGGTGCCAGCACTCGCACGTACAATTTCAGCGCTACTCATAATATTTCACTTTCATCATTAGACACGACACTAAAACGACATAGTGCACGGTAATCACATCTTTCACATAGAGTAGCTGGTTTGGGATCAGGTGAGATATCACCACCAAGTACCCTTTCAAGCCTAGCAAAAAAACTCATACGCAAATTTTGTAAAAAAAGTTGTGGAGTGCTTGCTTCTACAGCGATATGTCGCTTGCGATCTCGCAAAACTATCCAATGCGCAGCAAGCTTTTGTGCATTATCACTAAAATCTCGCCATGCGACTGCTAAATACAAAGGCAATTGAAAATGACGACCATCGGTACGCTTGGCAAATGAACGTTTATAATCAATAGCTTCTATTGTATTGTCGACATGATCTATACGATCTATACTTCCACGAATTTTTACTTCATAGGAACCATCTTCGCTATTAAGTACTAATGGTGGGGCTGCTTTTTCTAATGATACTCTCTCATTATTTCGCTTTATAAAAGAGCGATCGTCAAAACGATATTCAAGCTTTAAAGGTTCACGGTCATCATTACCATTAAGATCATCGGCCAATATCCGTAATGCTGTATTATTTGCATCTTGTAGCGCTGCTGGTGCTAATAGTGGATGGATAATCGTATCAATCAATATGCTTTCGGCTGCCGCTTCTAATAATTCTTTAGCTCTTGTTAGTGCTTTTTGTGGGTTATTACGCGCCTCTTTTAAACCACCTTGATTCACTATATCACGATATACAATATCAAGAGCAGCATGCATGAGACTGCCCTGGTCACGTGCATCAGCACCAAGTGCCGGAACATCATCATGTGCTAAGTGTAAAACTGCATTGGCAAAATAACGAAAAGCACACATACCCAAATAATCGAAATGCGACGCAGAATGAATATTGTCTTTAATATGAGAGGCAAGTCGCTTTTTTGAACCCTCTGATAAACTTCTTAAAACAAATGGACTATTTTCGATAATAGTTGCATAGTTAATACGCCGTTCGATATCTAATTGTTTGTTATATTTAGTAGCTCTAATTTGCGTTTGCTTTGCAAAAAACTTTTGTGGATTATTTACACCTATGGCACGTAGTATTTCTTGAACAATTTCACTACGACCCGTAGCATCAGCTGATTCGGGGGCTTCTGGCTGCATGCAAGTAACTATAATTTCATTACTAGCGCTGGCGATTATTTCTAACCACAGCCAATAATCGCGAGCATGTGCTGGCAGGGCTTCTCGACCTGAAATTGAACCATACTGTAATAAGCGTAAACCGACATGCGCGTTAATTTCGCTACGTAATTCATCAGTAAGCACTGCATCAGCTAAAGTTGCCTTTGGAAAAACATCCGTATCAACACCAGCAAATATAACTCGCTTATAATTGGTAGCGACCAATTCACTTGGTGGAACAATGCTAATTGCTGTGGGGCCTGCCGGTGAAGGCATTCTTTGTTTGCGCAATTCTAATTCAAATATTTGCGTTATCTCACGTCGTGTAATCTTAGTTTGATCATTGAGCTGTCTTACAGCTTGGGCGATAGTATCAATAAGAGAAATAATTTGCTGTACTGCTTCTTGTTCATTGGCAAACGCTGCAAGCAAAGACAGCTCTAAAAGCAGCTCATTGTTTTGACATTCGATTGTTTGTCTTTTTGCAAATAAAAAATCTGCGATTTTTACAATCGCTTTAATTTGTGTTTGTAAATTATCTTCATCTGCTATCTGTGATACATTAGCAATTAAATCTTCTATAGATTCTACTAATGCAACTGTTAATTCATGGTCATGTTCTTCTGATTGAGACGGTGATATTTTACCAATTAAAGAATTTCGATAACCACCAATACGATTAGAGCGAACACCACTGCGACGCAATTTGCGCACAACTTGTGTCGTTGACCAACTAGCTTTATTAGTTTTAACCCATCGTTCTAAATAAAACCATAGATCTATTAGAGATTCTCTTTGGACTTCTTGCTCTGCTAATTTTAACGCCGTTAGTATTGCTTCACCTGCACGCGTTGAAATTAATGCAATACCTTGTGGCAATTTTGTAGCAATATCGAAAGAAGCAAGTTCACGCATAATAGCAGTTGCATGCGTTTCATAATCTGCAACAACTATCACAATACTATTTGGTGTTACTCCTGCTTCTAGCCACTTTTTAACTATCTCTGCAGTTGCACGTGCATGTTCACTAACATCATTAACTTCAATTAGTTGAACAGGAGCTTTTGGCGCCATCTTTTTAGTAAACTGCACTTGACGAAAGTGAGCTAGTGGCCCGCTACCTATAAGATTGTCGTATTTTATTTCTATTTTGCTTGCGTTGCTGGCCTCAATGCGATGCAAACTAGCTTCAGGCCAAGCAAAACTAGTTCGTCGTTCATTATCGTACGGCAGCTGCACGTCAACCACTAAACCCCTTTTTGAAAAAGCAGCAAGCAAATCAAGTCGCGAACCAAATAATTCTGTACCGTTAGCAACATGTACTGACTTTAAATTTGTAATATATGGATGCCCGCGAAGTACTGCTAGTATAGCTTCACGTTCTTTATCGGCATCATCAAACCAATTATACTCATCAAATGCTTGTTCATATTTAGTTAAAACTGCAATTATTGCTGCAAGCTCTGGCGATATCTTTTTTTGGTTATAGTTAGCAAAATGGCCAGTAGTAATACCGGCGGCTCGTATTTCATTAAGCGCATGTGAAAAAGCATCTATGGCATATGGGTCATTAGCTCTACCTTGCCATGGGCCATCAGATTCTAAGAAAAGCCGTCTTAAAAGCAATGAGCATACTATTGGTGCTGCATAACGACGCCCAATTACTGTACCAAGCCGTGCAAATAAGTCAGCAAATACTACTACAGAATCACTTGTAATAACTGCATTATCCTTTGCAAGCTCTGCAATCTTTTGCGCCTGCGCTAATCTTGAAGGCATAATAAATAATTGGCGCGGGCGTTGAAGTAGCAGCAACATATTAAATAAAGCTATAGCATTTTTTTTCCCCCCATCTAAAGTGTCAAACACCAAAAAAATGGCTTTATAGATATGTGCGACCGTTAGCCGTTAAACCGTTAACCAAGCTATTCCTTATTCCCTGTTCTTTAAATACTTAAGTTTAAACTCACCTTACTTAAAGATATAAGTCGGTCAGTACATAAAAATGTAGATTTAAATAACTTAAGAACTGGAAATTGGAATTTTAGGTGAGCTTATTCGAAAAGAGTGTCTAATTTTAAACTAGCGCTTGCCCTTCATTGTTGCATCTATCTTTTTACCGACGCTACCAGCAAGCTTTTTGGCTAATTCACGTACTACGCGACGTTCAGCTTCCATAGCACTACGATGGCCTTCTTTGCGATATTCCTTAAAGCTGCCGATGCTTTTACCACTCTTTACATTTTTCACAGTAAGCATTACCACCCCACGAACAAAATGAAGTTTTGCAGCACTACCTGTGCCTTTGCCACCGTCTTCCATTCTTATGTTGGCTGAGATTAATACATTTGCGTCAGCACCATCACCATCAGTAATTTGGTAGCCTTGCGAAGTTAATGAATCAACCAAAGCATTGCGGAAATCCTCGGCATTTGGGCCATCAGCGACAACACTTATTAATAGCTGTTCTTGCGTTTGCTCTAAAGCTGCGGCGACATCGTATGGCGCATATTGGCTTGAAATACCAACGCCGTCATAGTCTATCAAACGTAATTCGTTATTTAACGCCTCGCGTTGACGCAGGGCATCTAAAGCACGAGATAAATGTTTAAGGCGAGCTTGAGCATCAGCATCACTAGCACGACTAATTGAACGTTCGACGGTTCCGTCTAAATCACCAATTTGTTTTTTAAGAATACTCGCACTCTTGGCACGTTCGAGACACGAAAGAGCAAAAATTGTACTTTGTGGATCTTGCCAAACTTCGGGGATCCGCACACCTGAGAATAACTTTTCAGTAGAAACCTTAGTCAAAGTTGCACTTGCTTGCACTTCGAGTGAAGGCGCGCCAGTGCGTGAATAGGCGCCCATAAAATCAGAACTAGCAGACTCAACATGTGCAACAAAAACTTTTGCTAAAGCAGCATAAGCAGCATTTTCTGCAGCACCTCGTTTTGAGGCATAGCCAACGGCGCAAAGAAACTCGCGGTATGGAAAACGAGAATCTTCACCATCAATCCAATCCGGTTTACCACCTTTTTTCTGTTGGGTACTTGAAGTAGCATTGCTGGGTGCTTTACTGGCGCTACCATCACCACCACTTTTTGCAATCGGTTTTTGTGGCTCTGCCTTTTTACTGTGACGATCAAAAATATCATCAAGGGTGACCGGCTTAACGTGACTCTTAACGATTCCCTGAGCCTTAGCCTTTTTTACTGCGGCAGCTACTTGATCAATATCAAGCACTGCTAAAGAATACATCGTTCCGTCACTATCGATATAACGATCCCGAACCTCGACACCTTCAAGCGACATTGCCGAAAATGTTTTCACCGCTTGCTCAACATTCTGCGCACCGTCAGAATTCATGTAGTCTTTCATTAGCGAAGCAGAAAAAGTTTCAAAAACTTTAGCAACTTCAGATCTGGCACGATTATCGGCAGTCGATCGTAGAAGGGCTGGGTTTTTTATACCACTAGCAGAGCCCACTCCATAAAAGGCGCGACTACCGCTATTATTAAAAGCACTACTGCCACGGTTTACCCATTTAGGCAGATCGCTGGCAAAAACCGTACTGCTAGTTGCAATAATTGCTAAAACTGTAAAAAACGTGCTTTTTAACACGATGCGCATGAAAGTCCTCCAATAGCGCTAAGGTGGCGATAATCGCCCCCCATATGCTTTGCTACAAAAAAAAAGTTAATTTTTTATAAGACGTCGCAACTCTTTGATGCATTCTGTATTTAACGAAAAATGTATTATACGGCGTAATCGGGGGTCGCTGCCAGAATAAAAATGATTCCCGGTTCATAGCAGCTAGAAAGCTAAGCTTATGGTACAACAAATACCGTTTGCGCTACCCCCTCGTTTTGTGCTTCGTCATTAACTCTTACCGTCAGTGTATGTATTCCCTTTGGTAACTCCCCTAATGACAAAGTGAAACTTTCACGCAATCCATCAAGTATGCCATCATCAACTTGTAATGGTTTTGAGTCTTTAGCATCAAGAGAAAAAACGGCAGCCGCAATAGGACTAACCGTGTCTGCAAATCCACCTTTTATAGTAACTTTACGCCGTTTTACTTGTGCGATTAATGGCTCAACTTGCGGTGGAGTATTATCAATTAAAACATCGCGGCTATCGCGAGTATCTAAGCGCTCACTGCCGGGTGGGTTTGATAAAGCGTCAGTAGCTTCAACACGAAATTGATAATGCCCATCAGGAAGCTGCGATGAATGCAATGAATAAAATGGAACATCCAAATCTTTTTTTAAAGTACGCCAAATACCATAACCATCGCGGCGATATTGAATTGTATAACGTAATTCATCACCATTGGGATCTTCAGCGGACCACCGTATCGTAATAATTCCTGGCTCTTCAATTTGTCGTGCGCGAATTGGAGTTGCAGAATTCTCTGGGTCATCACGTTTATCATTAGTGTGCTTATCCATTAAACTGACGGTTTTGCTTTTAGGCGCTTCTTGCGGCAAAGAATAAAATGCAATTCCCTTATCAAGAGCAATTACTTCACGTACAAAAGGAGCTAAATTTTGCCTTAAATAAGCTAAACGCACGCGATGCACGGTTGGTGTGAATTTGCTAGTGCTATTAAGAGTTAAGCGTAACTGCACAAAACGACCCTTAGGTATAGTGGGTACAACATTGAAAGGTGCTGCAATTTCACTTGACCAGTCAGACCAACTATTATCAGTTTCAGAGGTTTGACCACTACGTGCAGCGATAGATATTTTAGTGCCACGCGGCCACTCACCAAAAACTTGCACAATACCAAAACTCGAATTTACTCCAGCATCAAAAGCCAAAGTATAAAATTCACCCTTTGGTGCATAACCATTAGCAAGCTCAGTTATACGACCACCAGCCGCAGCTATTGCTGCTATTGCTCCGCTTTTCGTTGATGCCAAATGGGTAATACGTCGTGATGGCGATTGATACAGCATTGCGATAACGCGTTTTTTATGATCGACACTATAAATACGTCCCCTTGGTTCTTCTCGTCCGGTAGCACCCGTAGCAACAAGAATTTGTTTTTTATCATTGATCGCTAAAGCAAATATCGCTTCATCACTAGAGCCAGCTAAAGTCTCAACCGCACCGTCCATGGCAATACGCACCAATTGTGAACGCACGTTTGCCGATTTACCTTTATTGTTTTTTCCTGAGGCAAGATCAGCATGTGAATCTGCCAACTCTTGCGCACCGGTTACCCCAGCTGCAAAAGCATAATCATCATAAATGAGAATACTAGTAACTTCTGGATGACCAGTGTCGTATAAGGCACGAAATATATCACTACCTTTTTCAGCACGATAAACCACGCCTCGTTCACCACCACCAACAAATAAACCTAAACGACTATCATAAGCCAAGGCACGCAAATGTGATTGCTCTGGCTTAAATATTACTTCACCTTTGTTGCGTTTAATGATGCGTTCAACTGTACCGGGCTCGCCCGTAGCTGCGTATAGTGCGCCACCTGGACCTTTTACTAATGACCAAATATAGGTGGCATCCGATTTGTAATATAGTTCACTCTTACCATCTTTAGTGATTTTATAAATTCTTGCCGGGGAACCCGTAGCTACAAATAAACCTTCATCTGTTGAAAGCAGCGCCGATACCATAGTCTCAGTAGCTTTAAAAAGCTTGCGACTTTTGCCAGCTTTGTTGATTGCTAGTACTTGTGCATCATCTGCAAGAGCTACAATGATTTCATCGCCAAATACTGCTGCCGCACTATAAACTGCCTCAACATCGCTGTATAATTCTTTAGTAGGTGGTGGCAGGGCAACAGCGCCATCTTCAGTAACTGTTGTTGATTGTGGATTGCCATCAAGAAAATGACCAAAACCTTCAAGGTCATAAAAGCGCGTATTTTCTGCGTATACGTTATAGCTAATGCTACTAATAATTATCAGCAAAAAAATCGATGGTATAAACCTAAGACCAACATGCCGTAACGACATAATTAACCTCTCTTAAGTAACAATTACTTATAACTAATATATCAAAGATTTTTATTGATTTTCATTTTCGATCTTGAATCTCAATTTTTACTTGCGCTATTCCTGAAACTGTACCTAAGCGCGCACGTTTATCTTCCCAAGCAAGACCACGATCTCTGCGATTTATCTTCTGCGCACCTGACATTGTTGCAACAATTGATGGCGGTAAAAATGGCAACATATCAACACGTGAATGCAATCCTGCGCCAGCACGCGTAACTAATAAGTACAAATTACCATCTGCACGACGCTGTGAAAGCCCTTTAATAATGTCTGACAAATTTTCGGGTTTTGCATCGCCAGCAAGTTTGGTTAACACTCTGTTAACTTCTGTGGCACCAGCAGCGATTATTTCAATCTCTTCGTTAGCCCAGTTATTAGGTATAGTTATTTCAAAGAGCTCCTGACTTATACCACTACCTTTTTTATACAAACGCACAATAACCTTAAGTTGGTCTCCTGGCCTAATAAACGAACGATCTAAATGAATTGATTCAACTGATTCTTCAACTGGATCGGTAACAAATTCAGCCTGAACATTAAGGCTAATTTTTGGTGGCTTATTAAATGGTGAATTCCATATCAAATCAAAAGCTTGGGCAACATCAATTGCTGGATAAACCATAAGATTCATGTCATGTTCTGATGAATAAATATCATTAATTGCTAAAGATTCGTGCCCGGCTATAGCAATATTAGCATTAAGTTTTAAAATGCCACGTCTGCTGGCTTCAATACGACCAGCAAAACAATTTGCTAAGGCCATTGCCATTAAGCGTGGTGATAAACCTTGATCGCGAGCAACCTCAAAAGAAAATGGTTTATTACCCCCAGGCGTTATAATTTGCCCATTTACTTTTATCATATCTGCCTGGCGACCTAAGTAACCACCAATACCGGTTAAGCGATCTTGAGTTACTTCACCAATTACGGCACCAGTTGTAGACATTTTAAATGAGCGCATAGTCGAAGCCATGGTGTTGATGATCTCAGCATTAGCCATTGGCAATGAAACAGCCCCGGCACCAAAAAATGGATGGCCAAAAGCCAATACTTGCTTACCCTCAACACTAGTAACCGTACCAGTCGCAGCTATTTCAACATCGCCACGAACTAATACAGCAGCAACTGCAGAACCAGGCTTTAGCTGATAAGGTTTTGCTAAGCGGCTAGAACTACCGGCCGCCATCGGCATAAAACCATTAGCCTCTAACCAGGGCGAAAAATGACGCAATAATTCTGGCGTAAAACCACTTATTGATAATGGCGTCGCAATTGGCGCCATACTGCTATTTATATTATTAACTTCACTGTTTTTATTAGGAGTATCACCATGCCGTAATGCTCGCCAGTCGGTCATACTCTCATTATGGCTTATACGCCATGGACGCGACTCTTGCGGTAGCTGCATTATTTTATGCATGCTGGCAATCGGCGTAATGCCCGCGATAGGTTCTTTGGCAAACTGCGCAAAAGCATAAGCTAATGCCCCAACTAAGCGACCATTGATCAAGCATGGGCTGCCACTCATGCCTGAAACGACACCAGTAAATTCTGCCTTTTCACCGTTTAACCGAATAACCACAACATCTTGGCCGGGACCTAAAAAGTTGGGCATTAACCCGCGCACCGTAAAAGGCATGGGTTCAACTTTATGACCTTGAAAAACCGTTAAACATTCACCAGTTGCCCCTGGTTGAATGTCACTTACCGCTATGGTCGGCGGTAGTGCGAGCAGCAATGAAAAAAATACAGATATCATCAAGATAATTTTACTCGCTTACGCATAAACAGCCAGCTTTATGCAAAAGGTAAATGCATATTGGCTACCACCTCATAAATTCGCAAATGGTGGCCAATAACAACGTTTGTTTATTATTTTGCACATTATGACAATTTGCGGCAAGTAATCCCCGCACGTTTGCCTGAAGCTGCTTTATTGATAAAAGTTTTCTCAGGAACTCCCCAAGCCCAACTTGCATAATTACCTGCAACATTTAAACCACCATCATTATTTTCAAAATTTGGTTTTTGTGTGACTTTTATAAGTGGTTCTTAATGAATATTTTTATGATCGTCGAGGTAAGTAAAATTTAAAAAGCACGATAATTTAGAATTTTAACTAGTTATCAGGGGGTGTCCCTAAATGTTGGACTTAAGAAATTCATGAAAGCCTCGTAAACGATGGCTGCGCGCTTAAGCAAAATCATGCAAAAGGCTTGCTTGTGGCAAGTTGCAGGCAGGATTTCTGCGAGCAAGCGGTCGTAAGTAGCGGATTTCGTGAAGATCGACGGGAGACATTTAGGGACACCCCCTATATTATCCTTAATGATTTTTTCGATATTCGCTAATAGTTGCGCGCGCCTTTGGCGCGTCTTTATGTCCTGGATCAAGTTTAACAAAACGCTCAAAAGCTGCAACCGCCTTTTTCTCGTCGCCAGATATATTATACGCCATACCTAAAAGCCAATATGAGCGCGCCTCATCAGGAGCTGCGGCTATAGCTTTTTTTAATTCTTTAATGGCTGCCTCTGTTTGTTGTTTAAATAAATATTTGCGTGCAAGTGTGTAGTGCTGATCGGCAACTGGATTAATATTTTTTACTTTTGCTACACGTAACTCAGGTTTAGCTGATGTCGTATTTGTTGTTGCGGCAGGTTTAGTTGCGCTTGTTGTTGTATTGCTAGCTATCGAAGTATTGTTTGTGGCTAATGAATTTGATGGCTTTTCAAAATTTTTAGAGTCAGCTTGTAGCTTAGATGTTTTACTTTTGCCATTTTCTTTGGTCTTAGCATTTGCAAGTACTGCTGTTTTATTTGCTGCTGCAAAATGTTCTAAAACTCCACGCGACGTAGTCTTTGCTTTTGTTATTTCCTCATGTGGTGTCTTTGGCGTTGCAGCTTTACTTATCACCTTAGCGATTTCATGATGTTCAGTTTTTTCTCGCTTGGCTCGCCGTTCATGCTTTAATCGCTGCTTTTCGCGTTCAGGCAAAGCTACCGGAACTGGTTCTAAATCTAAGTCTAATATTGATTGAGATAATGTTGTTTCAGGTCTTGGTTTTCGTACTAACTCGGTGACGGTAATTTTATTGATAGGTATAAAAGCACCAAACCGAGAGGTAAAATAAAGATATAACGCAGTAGATATAACTAATAGTATTAAACCTAAAAATATCCAACGACCATAGTGTTTTTGGCGTAAGATTATTTCGGTATTTTCTGTCTGATTTTGCATGCGCAATTTTGCGGCAGCAGCTAATTGAGACTGCTGGCGTTTGCGTTTTGAAGCTGTTGCTATAGCAAGCGCATCGCTATTATTATTGCGCATACTAGCAACTACCGGTGGCACCCAAACTGCCGCTGGTTCTGCCTTAGCTGTTGCCAAGGTATTATTTGCCAACGTCACTTGACCAATTGAAGGTGCCTCGTCATTGGCATTATGGTGCTTAATACGTATCGCAGGTTCAGCGGGTTTGCTCGTTGAATTACTATTTAATGTTGCTGCTTCTGGTGATCCAATATTGTGAACATTGCCATTAGCATCAATTGAGAATTTCTGATTACAGCTATCACAAATAGTATAGTCATTTTCACCTGCAGCTGAGCTTAAGCTGGTAAATAATGTTTTACGACAATTTGGACAGGTTACTAACATCGCACTCAGATGATTGCTTTTTTAAATTTACTAAAATTGGCCTCTATTATTTTGTCTAATATTAGGACGTCTATCAATGAAATATACATAGTAATACTTTCACAAATCAGTCAATTTGTACATTGCGTAACCGTGCTGCGCTTTCTTCTGGTAAGGCAGGATTAATAAACATACCTGTCCCCAGTTCAAAACCAGCCAATCTGGTCAAACGGACCACTATAGAAATATACCAGTGACCATACTTAACATTAGCTTCTAAAGGCGATAATGAGCGAATTACATAATTATAATGGGGATTTCCCAGTGCAATATTAAGACGACGCAAGGTGCGGCGCAATATGCTAGCAAGAGAAGTCGTCTCTGCAACCGAAATGTCACCAAAATATGCACTATGGCGATGTGGAATGATCCAAATATGATATGGCGATAGAGCCGCATACGGAATTAAAACGACAAAATCTGAGGTCGCTTCAATAATGCGCGTACCTGAAGCAAGTTCTTGGCGAACACAGTGACAATACATGCATTCACCCAATTGCCCATACTGCCTAAGGGCTTCTTCAATGCGCACGCGAACCTGTCCAGGAATTACCGGAGTACCTACAATCTGTGAGTGCGGATGATCTATGGTCGAACCGGCTGTTTGTCCATGATTTTTAAAGGCTATTACATGGCTAATACGCGGGTCGGCATAAAAAGCACGCATACGATCAAGATACACACCTAAAATATCGCGGACATGCTCAACCGGCAATGATGCTACCATATCATTGTGATATGGACTTTCGATTATTACCTCATGCTGTCCAATGCCCGGCATAGAGCGTTCATAACTACAGCCGTTGCGATGCAAATCACCTTCTGCGGCTAAAGCAGGAAATAAATTTTTAACCGCACGAACTGACCAGCTTTTATTGTTACTAATGCGTATCGTTTCGGTGGGAGTAGCGGCATCATTTCCTAAACAAAAAGGACACGATTCTTCGTATTTTGACCCCATAGTGACCGTGGGGATTTGCATTTCTAGGTTATCTCGTTTGCCTCGCTTAGGCGCAATTATCACCCAGTCTCCAGTTATTAGGTTATAACGTAATTGTGGTTTTTCATCATCCATTTCATACCTCAATAATATTTATGCTTCTGGCACAATATTAATTCCCAAATCATTTTAATTTTAGCAAAAACCGGCGATTTGTAACACTCTTCTTGTTGTCTTTCCCCCCTAATTTGGGGCTATAACTTAAATGACAATATGGGCGTAGATGCCACAAGTGCCATTCTTGCAGCAATTGTCTCGATTACCGTGGCAATCGCAGTACTCGTACGTCGACCGCAACGTATATTATACCAATATTTTGCCACATTTACCCTCTCATTATTCTTTTGGCATGCTGCTGCCATTGCCTCAAGATTATCGCAATCTGATCTTTTTAACCTTAAATTGATAGCAGCTCTACTATTGCCACCCACTGCAGGCCTGTTCTTTCGAGAACTACTGCGTGAACCTCGCCGTAGCAACTCACGCCTACAACGCCTTATTTTCTTTTGTTCTGGCTTGTTAGCACTCATCGGCTTGTCACCACTAGCTGATGAACAACAACATTTGGGTATTGCTTTAATATATCGAACCTTCGCGACCACCTATGTCATTGGAATTTTAGCATTTATCCTCAATGGTCTATACAAACGCACCAAAACAGCAAGGGCTGACGAAAAAAAACGCCTACGTTTTTTATTTTATGGTGGCTTATTAACTTTAGTATTAGCCTGCGTTGGTCTATTTCAAGGCAGCGATGTCTTAACTGCTTTAGGCCATATTGCGGCAACTTTTTATGTCTATTTTCTTTATCAATCAATTTTAGCACGACGATTGGTAGACCTAGTTGAGTTATTGGGTAAGGCCGCAGTACTTGCAGTATTGACCTTGGTTTTAGCCAGTGTATATGCGCTGCTAGTACTTTGGGTAGGTACTCATCAACAAGGTTTATGGCTATTTAATACTTTAGTAGCGAGTTTTGTTATTCTTATTCTCTTTGATCAAGTTCGCGCTTGGGTCGAAGAAGGCACCGCCAAATTATTTTTTCGCCAACGCTACGAACTACGAATGTTATTGCGGCGTTTGATTCGGTCACTAAGAATTATAACTGAGTTGCCTGAAATGCGCTCTTTAGTACTCGATACTTTGCATGCTTCGGGTCGTGCCAGCCAATTAGCTTTATATATGCAAGTAGAAGGTGACGCCGCATATATGCTTTATGGTCACCGTGGCAAAATACCACCAGAATCTTTAAGTATGAGTCAACACCCAACTTTATTAAGTGAATTGCGCCGCGATAAAAAACCGGTGCTCATTGAAAATCTATTATCGCGTCAGCAAGATCTGCCAACTTTTTTTACCGCTGATGACCCAAGTTTGCAGCGCGAAATTGAGCGTACCAATGAAGCTATTGCGTTAATGCGCCAGCTACGCGCCAATGCCGTAATCCCCATGCTTATTGATGATCGCATTTTGGGCCTTTTATGTCTTGGTACTGAGCATATTTCCGAAGCCTACTCAACCGATGAATTAACTGCATTGCTTTCAGTTGCCGAAGCCTGCGCCATCATTATTGAGAATTCACAAGAATATGAAAAACGCCGTGAACGTGACCGACTTGTTGCTATTGGTGAAATGGCCGCTGGTATGGCTCATGAAATCCGTAACCCCTTAGGGGCAATAAAAGGTGCGGCACAGTGCCTTGAACCAACTGGCATATCAGTTGAAGCTCAAGATTTTATTAGTGTCATCATTGAAGAAGTCGACCGCTTAAATCGAGTAGTAAGCGCTTTTCTTGAATATGCACGTCCCTATCGAGGTAATCCCATTTCAGCAAATATAAACGAAATTATCAATGCTACGATAAAATTGTTAAATCGTGATGCGCTTCCTATCAACGCCAATATTGATCTTAAACTTGCTGAAGATTTACCTCCAGTACTGATCGACCCCGAACAACTTAAACAAGTGTTAATCAACTTAATACAAAATGCCATCCAAGCTACGACTACAAATGGGACGGTTACGATTAGCACTCTCATTAGTCTTGCTAGAGTCACTAACTTTAAATCTGGCTCTTTGCGTTTTACTGATCGCTCCCAGGTGTTAATTCGTGTACGCGATAACGGCCCTGGTATTAAACCAGACGATTTGCCACGTGTTTTTGTGCCATTTTTTACAACAAAATCTTCAGGCACTGGTCTTGGTTTAGCAATATGTCAACGTATTATCGAAAATGGCGGTGGTCGCATCGAAGTCCACTCTACTCTTGGCAAAGGCGCAACTTTCACCATACGTTTGCCAGCAGCCAATTCAAATCTTAGCTAACCATTGTTTACGTTCAGTTGCAGAAAAATGCTCTATCGCATACCTTAAAGCTGTGCGTGGCATTTGGGTTAAATTTTGTTGTAAAAAGTCGCGCAATAATTCTTTGTCGATGCGTTTACCTACTTCGCGCAGCATCCAGCCTACGGCTTTATGAATTAAATCATGTTTGTCATTAAGTAAAAGTTTTGCCAATTTAAAAGTATCACTAGCGTCTTGTGCACGTATAAAAGCAAAAGTTGCAACGATAGCAATACGCCTTTCCCAGTACAACTGTGATTTAATTAGTTTATACAAAATTTGACGGTTTTTAGTTAACAACCAATCGCCTAAAATTGCCGGGGCGCTTAAATCCACCAAATCCCATGCGTTAATATATTTAGTATTTTTTAGATAAACTTTAACCACTCGTTCTTTTTGTGATTGATTACCAGTTTGGTAATGCTGCATCATAATCAATAATGCCGTAAATCTCTCTTCATGAAAGCGTGATTGCAATAAAAAAATAACCTGCGTTAAAGCAAGCTTTGCAAAGCTTTTTGCAATTTGACGCATCTTGGGTACGGTTATCCCCAAAAATATGTCGTCTTGAATATAGTCGTTTTTACCTGTTTTAAAAAATTTGCGAATTACTTCAGCTTTAGCAGGATCAGCTATAGCACGTAAAGCTTTTTGTAGATTAACTATATTGATTGTATCATTTGGCACATTTGGCATAAGTTGTTACTTACCTTCTAAATGTATTGATTGGGTCGGGAAGGCAAAACTACTACCTGACTTTTCTACAATTTGCATAAAATCTAATAAAATTTCTTGACGAATAAGGCGAAACTCATCCCAATCGTCTGTATTAAACCAAGCCATTGCCACCATAAAATTCCTAATGGACCTATTTGTAATAAATATGAGTGCAAATGTGAATTAAGCCAATTGGGTGCGGCTTCATATGCTTTTTCGATCATAATCAAAAACTAGTTGATATACTAGCCTGAACCCCGCTAGGAGTACCATCAGGTAAGACTACAGGTGCGGCTACTATATCTATTCCCCATAAAATCGCGCCAATTCCAAATAAACCAGCACTAATGTATAAGCAATTATTAGTATATTCAGTATATCTATCTGCGTCTCTATTTTTAGCAATCGCTTGTTTCTGTGTCGTGCTACCACTAATTTTATCTTTAGCGGCCTTCTTTTTAATATAGAATACCCCACCTGTAGCTAAAGCTACTAGTGAACCCGCGGCAAAAGCAACGCTAGTCCAACGCATCTTACTCCATGGCGGTGGCCCTTTTTCTTTAATTTTTATACTTCCTGCCGGTAGAGGTGTTAAAGCCAATGTTATTTCGTCAGCAGAGGGGGTAATGGTTGTGGTTTGCTCTGGTTTGACCAAAACCTCATGTTTCACTGCATCAATATGCACAATATGTCGTCCAGGAGATGCTTGAAAAGGGCCTCGACCTTTACCGACTAAAGTACCATCTATCTGAATATCAACATCAGAATTTTCGGTATTAATCTCGACAAATCCGGGGGTATCAATACCAAGAATGGCATAAATATTCTCGTTTATTACTTTTTGCGCAGTTTTTGTATCAGGCACTTCTACGCGAACTTTTCGTAAGGCTGATGCACCTTCACTAGGGAATGCAATAAACATCAAACTTGCACCCGAGCCTGATTCACGCACTTGCCCAACTAAAATTTCAGCAGCACCGATTTTCTTTCCCAAACCAGAAATACAATAAATGTCTTCTTTACAAGCCAATAATGCCGTCTGCGGAGAAGTGTTAAGTTCTTGTTGCAATGTATCACCGACAAGAATTTTTACCACTGCGACAGAAGATGCAATACTATTAATCGATTCGCTTATCGCACGAAATACGGCGTTATTTGGTGAACCCTCTTTTAATAGCGGAAAAATCGCCACTTTCGTAAGTGCTTGGTCGCTTTCTGTCGTATTTTCATTTTGGGCATTTGTGGGTGTTTCTTGGGCAAAAATCGTAGTGCTATTGCAAACAAAAACAATTGCCAGCAATACGAAAGCTCTGCACTCACATATCAATCGCTTAAGGCGTATTAATATAATGTCTCTCATTAACGCACCGTGATTGGCCCGATGGCCATCGTTTTAATTATTAACGTTTTACCCGAACTTGGTAATCGCCACTTAACTGCTACATCTGTAATACATTTTTTTAGGTTTGGCGAGCGTGCTATTGCTGCGCCACCTAATCGAATATTGCTTACTGCTCCATCTGGTAAAACCATCGCTACAAACTCTATCGAATAATCGCCAGCAGTAATATCTCCTCGCCTTTTAGCTTCAAGGAAGCAAGGTTTAAATTCACGGCCTCGTTTTTTTAAGATCGCAGTAATATCATTGACTGGTTTTGCTGCTGGCCCTAAATGCACAACATCACTGTCATTATCAAAAAGGTCTCCTAAACGTGTTGATTGCGTCGAAACATTATTAGCATCGTTAGTATTTGAAGAAGAATCGTCGGCTTTGCTCTTTGTGCTATTTGCTGCTGCTGTCATATTACGTCTTGCACCTTGACGACGAGCATATGTCCGCGGCTTAAAAACCGAACGTCTACTAGCTGCTCGCTGCGAAACTTCTGTAGCCACAGGATATTCTAAAGGTAAATCCAAGTGATCAAATGATTCGTCTGCTGCTATTGCGTCAAGACTATCATCTGATAATTCTTCATTTTCATCTTTATTAGCTAAGGCAGCAGAACCAGATATTTCTTTTCTTTTTTGGTTACCATGATCTGCTCTATTAACTTTGTTCGTATCTTTTTTAGCTGCAATAGCTGCATTATTAGACGATGCTTTTTTCAAAAACGCTTCAAAGAATTGAGGACGCCCTTGCGACCACCAATACCACGATAAAGCAAACGCTAATGCAAATGCCACACCTGCAACAAAAGCAAAAGTTGCCCTCATACGTCGTTTTAGTTGAGCTGGTGGTTGCCAAACTGCCGGAAGTAATGATGCAGGTAACTGCTTTGATAAAAGAGCTAGTTCATTAACATTAGATGTAGATGCTTTCGCTGGTGAATTTTGGGCAATTTCTGCAGCATTGGCTAAAATTTTCTGTCTTTCTTTTGCAAGATCGACACCTAGTTGTTCTAATAATTCTTCTTGTTGTGTTAATAACGATGCACGACTCTTAATAGTATCATTGTATGTACTATCTTCAATCGTAGCTGCGCCATGTTCTTCAAGCTGACGATTAGTAAGTTTGCTGCTTTCAAGCACTTCTTTTTCACGGGTGATAAGTCTGCGAACCAAAGCTTCAACATCTTTACGGCTCTGCTCAACCGCATTCGCCCGCTTTTCTAATTCTTTTGCTCGTTCATCAAGGCGACGATGACTTTGTTCAACATTATTAGAATTAATTTCAAGCTCGCTAGCTTTGCGTTTTAGATCTTGTTGTTGCTGATCTATAATACGCAAACGTTCTTCAATATCTATAGCGCGCTCATCAAGAGATGAGGCGCGTAATTGCAATTCTTTTTCTCTTTTTTTAAAGGATACTTCTTTATCGTCTAATTCGGATTTTCGCTTATAAATCTCAGTAGCATGGCCATCTAATTTAGCTGAACGTTTATATAGCTCGCTTTCTTTTTGAGCAATTTCATCGATACGTTTTTCTATTTCGGTAACTTTAAGATCAAGCTCTTGACCCTGTAATTCAACCGTTTGTAATTTTTCTGCAATCTCATTTTCACGTTTTTCTATTTCAGTTTCACGGTCATCTAAATAAAACTGTTGTTCATCAAGTTCTAACTTTAATGATTCAGTTTCAGTTCTAAGGTTTTCAAAATCAAGAACGCGTTTATCAAGATCAGCTGCACGTTGCTCAATTTCGCGACGATGCATTAAAACATCTTGCTGCGCAACAAAAAGTTCAGCCTCATGATTTTCAATCTCATCTAAACGAAATGACAAATCACGATGCTGTTCTTCATTTGAATTAACTTTATCCTGTATCTCATAATCTTTACGTTCAAGTTCTTTACGCTGAGAATCGAGTTCTGCTAATTTAGTAGAAAGATTAGATTCTTGCTCAATAACTTCTTGTCTTTTTCTATCAAGTTCAACTTGCTGGTTTTGAATTTCGGTCAGCTTAGCGTCGAGTTCTATCTCTTTTGCCTCAACTTCTTTGCGCCGGTTATCAAACTCAGCTTGCTTTTTATCAAATACTGCTTGCTTAGCGTCTACTTCTGCCCTTTTTGTATCTAAATCTGCAAGTTTTGTATCAATTTCTGCTAATTTAGTTTCAATTTCTTCCTGTTTGGCATCAGCCTGGGAATCTTGATTATTCATCTGCGACCGCATAGTTTCGAATTCCTTCAATCCGTCGTCTATGATTTGAAGCGCTGAACGCGGTTGCCTTTCAATATTATTATCTGAACCAGAAATATTATCAACTAAAGGTTCAGCAACTTCTGTTTCTAAATCTAACTGGTAACTATTATCTATAGGTGTATCTATTTCTTCTATCTCTTCTACTTTTTTGATTTCTTCTATTTCCTCAAAACGCGGTTGTTCAATTAAAACTTCGTGTTTTACCCGATGTTGTAATGTATCAAGTTCATTAAACTCTTTTGCTACCTGCAAATCTTGTTCTATTTCATCTTTTATACACGAACCTTGTGAATTAGTTTTCATTTGATCAATTGCTTCATTCAAAGAAGCTATATCTAAATTATACTCAGTATCATTTGATTTTGTTTCTGAATTCATCAGAACCTTCAGAGTTAGGTTGAAATACGTTGGTGCCAATACTAACCATATTAAATAATTCCTTAAAATTTTGAACTCATAATAACCGCGCTTTTGCAAAAGGTAAACTCGACAGTGATATGTAGTTATACGATAAACCAATATTATCTGCATAATATGTAAAACATTTATAATTGTATAATTACTGTATATAACCAAGCGATCGAAGATTATTTTCAGTATTTGTGTCAAGACGTTCTGCCATAGGTGTTGCTTTACTACGATGATATCTAGCACGATGGGTTTTAAGTAATTTTATTAAACCACGCCATGGCTGACGTTTAGCATTATTACTGCTGTAAATATTATTAATTTCAAAAGGATCACGGTCTAAATCGAAAAACATTATTTTATCTCTATCAAAAGAAACAGATGGCAAAAGCGAGCGTTTACGTACCGTTGCGTAAAATTCTTTAGCATCGGCTGGTTCTTCGTAAATTATTTTGTATTCATAGTTACGAATCATACGGCGATGAATACCAAAATTATGAAATTCACAAATTACAAAACGCTGCGCATCAATAAGCCGCGGACGTGCTAAATGAGCAAAAATATCTGCTCCGGGTAACTGAGAGGGAACTTTTCCATCAAAATAGCGCACTATACTTGGCATTAAGTCGATCGTTTGAAATAACCCATTATGATAAACCCCACGTGTACTCATTATAGGTGAACGAATAATTAGCGGCGCCCGCACTATTTCATCATATAAATGATGGGCATGTAAAAATACGCCATGCTCACCAAATGCTTCACCATGGTCTGCAGTAACCATAATTGTAGCTTGGTCATATATACCCAGCTCTTTTAGCGTGGCGATAAAACGTCCAATAGCTGTATCAGCATAACGCAATGCACCATCATAAGTGGCTTTCATACGTTCGATTTGGGCTTTGGTATATTTAAATCTTTCCCAATGAGGGCTACGAATTAGCGGTGCGGCATCCTTGCCAACATACATATTTTCGTACGGTGGTGGCGCATGGTAAGGATCATGCGGATCAATAAAAAATAACATTAAAAAAAATGGTTGTTCCCTGTGTTTGCGTACAAACGGTATTGCTAATTCAACTACTTGATCTGCCGAAGGTAAACCGCGCCAGTGTTTTACTGTATCAGCATAAAAATCAAATCCACGACTCAAACCAAAGGCACTACCGGCATTACCATTACCCACCACCGCACCAGTAGGCACTTTTACATCACGTAGAAGCTCAGCCATGGTTACATATTCATCAGCAAGACGATCGCGATCGCGTTCAACGCCATGTTCTGAAGGAGGCAGGCCCGTAAGCATACTAGCCGTAGAGGGACGCGTCCAGTTACCGTTAACATGGTAATTTGTAAGAATAATCCCATCATCAGCTAATGCTTTAAGGTTTGGTGTAGTGTCACGATCATAGCCATAAGGTGATAAATGATCGGGCCGCATGGCATCGACCACAATTAAAATTACCGGGCCACCATTACGTTTTATCTGTATACGTTCGGCGTATGGACGAGAAAGCCCGGTAAAATAATCATGGGCATTATCAATGGGGGTACTTAAAACTAATAATGATAAACAAACAGCAAACATATTAATATTGATGGTCGCTTGTACAAACGCTTCTGTCAACTAAACTGCGCATGAGAACAATTACAACTCTATGCAAAAAAGCACATTGACCTCAGGCAATTGCCTGTTACGATGTGGTTCTATGTGGTCACGATTAATTTTAATTACTGCTTTCACGTCTGCCACCTTGCCTGCCTATGCCTGGCAAGAACAATTCGGTCCCTTTGGTCCATCCTATGTGGGTCGTTTAGACTTTGTTTTTGTTGGTGCTTCACTTACCGACAATCAAGGTTTGCAAAACGGGGTGAATTGTTTAAAAAGCTCGGCCACGGCTACCGTGCGTAAAAGTGCTTTGCCGCAAAATCCCAAACTGATTGCTGCCATATTATATATCGGAGGCTCACTAATTGATGAAATCGATACACAAGGTCAACCAATACCAGATTATGATAATGATGATGCTAATATTTTTCAACAGGGCGTAACTTTTCCAACAGACGGCATAATCTTTCACTCAGATTATATTGCCAGCACATTTCCTGATTTTGTCGCCATTGATGCCTTAGCTGCTACTCCACGTTCGGTGCGCTTTTTACCACCTGGTGCGGCTAACGCGGTAACTGTAACTAACGACGGCATTCGTGGACCATATAGCAGCGTTTTGTTTAAATATGGGGGCCCCGAACAAGGCAATCTGGCTTTCTTTTTAACTCCTATCGATGTCACTAAAGTAATTCTCGATAATGGAGGCGTTCTTGAAGGTGATTATGAAGTTAGTGGTTTGTTAGCAGATGTTTGTCACGGCAAAGAAGTAATTTGTTCTGATGAGCCTAATGCAAAAACTTGTGCGACTAATCCCGGCTCTACTATAGATACCAATGGCGCTGCCTCGTTTGCTTTATTTTTGATGGTTGAAGATCTTAGCTTGCCACAACGTTCTATCACCGTTTTTGAAGGACTAAGCGATATTCTTAATTATCCTAATGGGTTGCTGCATGAAACCCTTAACCTTAACAGCCCAATATCGAGCCCTGCTTCAGGAACCCTCGCTTTTTATGGTTTAGAAGGCGACCTTTTAGTGCCATTAACACCTACAGCGTTCGGACCTGGATGCGCTGGTAGCACCACCATAATTGATGAATATATACAAGTTAATGGTCATGGCGATGCCACGCCAGAAGCAGGTGGGATTTGCCTTTATGACGATGACAACCCCTATAACAACATCTTTAATGCAACGATAAATCAAGAACCTAGTAATGGCGATGAACTGCGTTGCACACCTGATGAACCAAGCAACCCAGATATTCGTTGTTGCAAAGGCGATAGTCTTTGCGGCGTGGTAGGAGTTGATATTGATCGCTTCAATATATCTGACGCCCTTACTCCTGGCGTCACCAAAGTTGATACCTGGTTACACTCAAGTAGTGACGAATTTTATTTAGCCGCGATGATATTAGGTATTGATGTATTTGCGCCGACCCTAAAAACCGATACGCAAATTCGGGTACTTAATGCTGACGTTAATAATAATGTACGCATTGGCACTCAAGTTATTTACTCAATTGCCATTAGCAATACTGGTAATGTTGCGGCGACGAACGTTCGGGTAAGTATGGATGCTCCAAGTGGGGTAACTGATTTTACCGTGCAAATAATACCTGCTGGCGCGCAAAATTTGTCGTCAGCCACTGCTGGCAGCGCCCACACTGGCCGCATTGATGTTAATGGGTTTAGTGTTAATCCCGGCAAAGTGGCGGAAATCCGCTTTGCCGTAACTACCACCTGCCATGCTAATACCTATCTTAATGCTACCGCCCAAATTAGTGCTAATGAGATTACCGCATTTGATGTTGACGCTCCTTTGCTTGCTTTGCGTGGGCCCGGTGATGATGATAGCGATTGCCGCAACATCGATATTGATGGACCGTTTGCCTTACACGAAGACCCAACTAAAGTCCTTAGAGGTGGTGGTGGTTGTAATTCATTGACTGCTAATAACTTCTCAACCCCAGCATTAACCAGCATTTTAGTTTTATTATTCATGTTCGCTATTATACGTCGCTTTAATCAACGAACGTTGCTTTCTATTATGTCATCCCGACGAATGTTAGTGAGGAGGGATCTTACCCACCTTCAAACCAAGATTTCTCCCTACGGTCGAAATGACAAAAGTAAAATTCGAAATAATAAAAAAAATTGCGCGTCTTTAATTACCATTACTGCCTTACTTATTTTTATATTATCATTTATTACTGCTTGCGGTAGTCGTCATAAAACACCATCTAATGACACGACTATTGATGTTATCACACCTGAGGATCCGCTGCCTGGCACGGCATGTAATTTGCCCTTAATGGTTGAAGTTATTCGTGTTGATGATTCACGTTTTTGTATTGATCGCTTCGAAGCTAGTATTGACGATGGCAACTTAGGTCAAACCCATCAGGGTTACAATGATGACACGATAATGACTAACGATGGTTCGACTCTTGCTAAAGCAACTATCGGTATTGGCATAGCACCGCGAGCTAATGTTAGTTGGTATCAAGCGATGGCCGCCTGTGCTAATGCTGGTAAACATCTTTGCAGCACCACTGACTGGGAACGCGCCTGTCGTGCTGCTGCTGGCAATGTCTATCCATATGGCAATGTTTATACTGAAACCTTATGCAATGGCTTTTTTGCTTATGCTGCAGACAAACCTGCAGTAACCGGATCATTTGTTAGCTGCGTTAGTAGTATAGGTGCTTATGATATGTCTGGCAATCTTGAAGAATGGACTGCCAGCGCTGTTGAACGTCAACCTGGTTTAACTATTTTAAATGACCGTGCGGTGCGTGGAGGTGGATATGCTGCTAACGCCAAAGCCTTGGCGTGCTCAGGCTCTGAATACCACGCACCCCCAGGCGAGGCTTTTGCAGACCGTGGTTTTCGTTGCTGTGTTGATTTGCCGTAATGTACAGCTTTTTTTAACCGTTTCATTAAAAAAACTATTTAATATTTTTTTCACGCAAACGCAGCACTTCTCGTAACACTTGAGCATCATTTTGGTGACGTGGCTCATTTATCGCACTTTTAATCGCAATCAAGGTGTCTAAACTGGCCCAATTGCATGCAACATTGCCATAGCGGTCTCGGATTTTTTTCTGCCAAGCTTTTGTAAAATCGGCATCGCCGAGTTGCTGCAAAATATCGACACGGTTAGGTTCTATACCTATTTGTAAAATCTCATTAAGTTGACCGTAGCTAAGCAAATTAGGGCTAGGAAATTCTGCAAGTGCTCGATTAGCCAGCTTTATATTTTCTTCATCAGGGTCTACCCATATGTCCATATCTTTAGTATATCTTGGTTTAGCGTGATAAATAAAAGCGAGACCTCCAACAATAAGATAACGGACATTGTGTTGCTCAAAAAGAAAAAGTAGATCTTCAAAGTCAGCTATGGTCTCCATCGACTCACCGGTATTTTAGCATCAGGGTGAACAGACGCAATATCACGATGTATTGCCATAAGCGCGGATAATCGCGCTTGCGGTGTTAAACTCTGCCAATACTCTAAATCCCAACGTTCAGCTTCTGCATATGATTTAGCAACATTACTAACTAGTCGCTCTTTTCTTTGTTTAGCTCGTTTTAAGAATGCTTCATCAACCATATAAAAGTATATAACTCTTTATCCGGTGCCAGACACCAAAATTCAAAGACACCAAAATTCGAAAATTCGGGGATACTTTATAAGTCATAAATCGTCAAGACTAAGGCGTTTTTCATTTGACTCTAACATTTTATTTTTTTTATCATTTTATATCATGCTTGATTACTCCTCTTTGGTTAAGGCCATAAGTCAGCTTGAAAAAGCTCTTAACTTCGCAAAATCTACCGATCCTAAAAATAATGCCGAATTATTTGAGCAATTTCGCAACTCTGTCATTCAAACTTTTGAATATTCATACGAGTTATGTTTTAAACTCATACGTCGCAAATTAATGGAAAATGCTCCTACAATTGATGAAATAGCTAGTTTGTCTTTTCAAGATGTAATACGCGAAGGCGCGCGCGTTGGTATAATCGATGATCCAGAAGCCTGGTTTGACTACCGTACTGTACGCAATAAAACTAGCCATGCCTATCAAGAACCATTTGCTATTGAAGCCTTTAATATGGCACAAAAATTTCTTCCAGATGCCAAAAAAATACTAGCTCATCTAAAAACAAACTAATTTATCAATGACGATATGTTTAAATCCACGCCATTACCAAAAAGTTTTACAAATTATTAATAAGTATCGTTCACTAGGCGATTTTTATGTATTCGGCTCACGTGCTACTGGTCAGGCAAGTAAATTCTCCGATTTAGATATTCTTATTCTTGGTAAGGAATCAATAAATATAAAAAATCTTAGTGCACTCGAAAGAGATTTTTCTGAATCTTCACTACCTTTTCGTGTAGATATTGTAGACGCACACCGAGTCTCTGCATCGTTTTTAAAAACAATAATCAAAAATAAAAAAAAGATATAAGTCCAAGTCCCTGAACAACTGGGCAACTAATTATTAGCTTTATCCCTATTATCCGATGGTGCCAGGTGCTGGTGCCCAGGTGCTGGTGCCAGACACCAAACAAATAGGGATTTGGTGCACAAACAAATGAATTTTTACCTACAAAGTCACTTGCTGTGCAAAACGCACCCCACCAATTTTAGCTAAAGCGTCTATGGCGGCAGGTTCTTCAACATTGATGAGCGCTAAGTGCTCACTGGCTTCGCGGTCACGACCCATTTGCATATTGGTGATATTAATACCGCCTTGACCAAGTACTGTGCCGATTTGACCGATCATACCCGGCTTATCAACATTGCGAATTACTAAAATGTGGCCATCTAAAGCCGCATCAATAGCCACACCATCTAGCGAAACAATACGTGGCAATTGCCCACCAATTAAAATACCAGCGGCAGTATGGGTTTGAGCGCCACTAACAGTAATGCAAATGCCAGTGTCATGAGCTGAAACTGGTTTGGCAGTAGTGTTTTCAACTAATTCAATGCCACGTTCTTGTGCTAATACACGGGCATTTACTGCATTAACCACGCCTTCTATAGCACCGGTTAATACGCCCGCTAAAGCCCCTTGGCTAATAGCAGTCAATGGGTGCTCGGTTACTTCGCCCCAATATTGCACCTCGACCTTCTTTAATTGACCATTTATTAATTGTGCACAGAAAGAACCAAGTCGTCGCGCTAAATCAACATACGGACCAAGTTGTTGTAATTCACTTGGTGAGGCAGTTGGTAAATTAACTGCATTTTTCGCTGGCTCACCGCGAGCAAATGCAATGATTTGATTTGCAATATCAATAGCAACCTGCACCTGTGCTTCCATTGTTGAAGCACCAAGATGTGGTGTGCAAATCACTTTCTCGTGCATTACCAACGGGTCATTAGCAGCAACTGGCTCTTTGCTAAAAACATCAAGGGCCAGAGAGGCAATCTTGCCAGAATTTAATCCCTCAAGTAACGCGGCCTCATCCATAATGCCACCGCGTGCACAATTAACCAGCAGTACCCCTGGTTTCATATGTTCAATTTGCTTGACGCTAATTAAACCACGAGTAGCGTTGGTCAGCGGTGTATGCACCGTAATGATATCAGCACGCTCAACTAAATCATCTAATGAGACTAATTCAACGTTAAGTTTGGCAGCAGCGTCAGCATCGAAAAATGGGTCATGAGCAATAACTCGCATTTTTAAACCAACGGCGCGATCTGCAACAATACGACCAATGTTACCCAAACCTATGACGCCAAAAGTCTTATTGCACAGCTCGTTGCCCATGAACTTTTTCTTTTCCCACATACCCGCCTTCATCGAGGCTGTAGCTTGCGGGATCTTTCGTGCCATAGACATCATTAAAGCAATAGTATGTTCAGCAGCAGTGGTGGCGTTACCATCAGGAGTATTCATAACCACAATGCCAGCACGAGTAGCAGCACCAAGATCTACGTTGTCGACCCCAATACCAGCGCGACCAATGACTTTAAGACTTTTGCCCGCTGCAATTATCTCAGCATTGGCTTTAGTAGCACTGCGAATAACTAGCGCGTCATATTCTCCAATAATTTTAAGCAAATCCTCTTTAGCAATACCAGCTTTATCATCAACCTTAATGCCAGGGGCGTTATTAAAAATCTCAAGACCCTCTTTGGCAAGTTTATCGGAGACTAATACTCGAAAGGTCATGGTGTTTTCTCTCTGTTATTAAGTTTTTTTATACTCTTTGCTCCCCATATTGGAGCTCTAAGCAAATTTGGAGTTATGGCAATCGCGCGGCCTAACGGTATGAGTCAAGCAAAGATGCACTGTTCATTGCAGATTTGCCGTCAACACGATCGCTAGCTTATACAAAATATCACTTAGAGGTATAGAATCAACCTATATGTATAGCAAAAACAAAGTACAAATAAGAATTTTTATTGCCCAGAAGGCTTGAGTGCCAATAGCAGTATGCGTTACGAATAGTGCCGCCTCTTTTAACCAAGCCGAGGATAAATTAATGAAAGCTAAATTATTTTCTGTTTTATCGTTTTTATCATTTACGGCTCTGACCACCGGTTGCGTAACTAGTGGAACCCATGAAGCTGTAGTCAATGAACTAGCTAAGACCAAAAAAGAGTTAGCTGCTGAACAAGACAAGGGTAAACAATTAGATGAAAAACTGCAGCTATCAACAACTCAAAATGAGCAATTAGTCACCAAAATCTCGGCGATGGGGCAAAATGTCGAACAGCTTTTGGGTGAAAAAGATACGTTAGCAGCCGAACATGTTGCTTTAGCTAAAGAGGTTGAACAACTTAAGCGTATGCGTGCCGCTGCTGAAGCACGTAATGCACAATTTCGCCAGTTGCTTGAAAAACTACAACGTATGATTGACTCAGGCACCTTGCAGGTAAAACCACGCAATGGGCGTTTAATTGTGCAAATGTCCAGTGACGTTCTCTTCCCGCCAGGTGGAGCCCACTTAAAAGCTGCGGCTAAAGATGCGATAATTGAGTTAGCCGAAACTATCAGACAAATTCCTGATCGCAAATTCGAGGTGGTTGGTCATTGCGATTCTACTCCTATTCATAGTGCACGTTTCGCTTCTAACTGGGAGCTATCAACTCAACGTGCAGTTGAAGTCGTTAAGCTAATGGTAGAAGCTGGTGTGCCACCTGAGATGATTTCAGCCGCTGGTTATGCTGAATTTGATCCCATTGCTCCTAATGACACTCCCGAAAATAAAAAGATGAATCGGCGCGTTGAGTTAGTGTTTTTACCAAGCATTGATGAGTTGCCGGTATTTGATGTGTTAAAGAAATAGACTATTAGCTTTTCGAAATTAGATTAATCACTACACTACCTCAATGCTGCCATAGCACTTTAGATAGTTTTCTTTTATGGGTGTATAGAATTAGCTGTATTATAAATATATTGCGTTATTTTCTTAGCGAATTTGATTTTTTTCGGAATAGAAATAGCATCATTCTTAAAGTTAATACTCCAGGTTTGGAGTGAATGCTTACCCACGGTCAACGGGTAATCAGCACCATCTTTGTGGATAAGGGTAAATAGTTTTCTATCTTTAATTTTTTGAAAAGCTTGCTCTAATTGAGAGGCGCGCTGAGCGTTGGCTGGTTTAAACGCTACCGTCAAACTGCCGTCATATTCTTTTACAAGAAATAGCTCTTTTTCGATTGCTGCATATACATGCTTAAATTTGCCCTTGTTAAAAACCCTTAATTTTATTGCCAACTCTTCTGCCGTAAGATCAACAGCAGCGTTGATAACTGGAAGGTTTGCTGCTGGATCAGTAGCAGTGTTGATAACTGGCGGTTCTGCCGGTGAATCAATATTAACTTCAAAAACTGCTGGTTCTTCCGCAGGATCTGTAGCATTGCTCCCCATTGCCTTATTTATTTCATCTTGATCAAATTTCTTTGTTTCCAAAAGAGATGGATCTTCTGGATCATCTTCTTGAGTCTCTTTAGATTTGCCACCATCTCCAGATCCAGACGCGGCATCGTCAGCTAAAGCCAGTAAACCAATACTTGCACCGACGCCTGCTATATCAAGAGGAATACTACCAGCAGCCGCAAGCTCAGAAGCCAAACATAGCTCTCCAGCGCCAGTTATTGCATATTCACTACTCAGGCTGGGTATGCTTAATGACACGCCTCCAGTAAGATATGCGATAGCGAATGTAATAATAATATGAATTTGTTGATGGTAGAGTTCTTGATATCGCTCATCAGGCGGCAACGCCATTATATACTTAATATATTCTGGGCTGTTTTTGGCTAAAACAAACAGAAAATCAACAATTTTATCAGGTAAGCACATTAACCCAGCACCAGTATCAAGAATAGTTTCTGCCGGTTCTTCTTTTAGTTGCGTTAATGCCTCAGGAATTCCGTCGATGACATACTGTTCAAAAGCTAATGTTAACTTATCGACCCATTGATCCGCTGCAATATTGATGTTGTTATATACATGTTGGCCTGCTTTAAAAAACGCGACTACATTATTTTTTAACAGATCAGCATCTGTAGGAATATAAAGTGGACCGCCTGTGGGATATAAGTGCTCACCGATCGCATAAATACAACCATTTAGCGGATTGCAATAATATAACTTTGCTACCTCTAATTTTTTAGCTTGAAGAATATTATATAAAACTTTGCCGGTGCTACTTGTAACTAGTTTGTGATCTTTACGAAATATAACTATATTAGCAAAATGGTTAATAACTTCAATTAGCCTGCTTGGCGAATAAGTGAGCTTTGCTGCCGCTATTTTTTTAAGCAGAAAAATCGCCGCTAACCTCGGCCCATAGTTGGCCGACGGCGATGCTTCACCATTATTTTCAAGATAACTTTTAAGCTCTGCGGCTTCTTGCCTCGACAAACCCTTGTCGCTAGTTATTTTAGCGGTAACTAATTCTTACGGTAGTCCTGCTTTAACAAAAAAGTTAATAACGCTATCAAAACTAGCTGTACCATCAGCAGTTTTGGTTAGTTGTACTTTGTTACCTCTTTTGGCGAAAATCGCTACTGTCTGCGGTTCCAAGCCATAAATATCGTCTATCTTGCTACCATAGTATAAAGATGCTCGTGATGTAGAAATGCCATCAACATAAAATTGACCATTACGTTTGAATACCCCTGCTTCGGCTCCAGCGTTCGCTTTTAATTGTGCTGCTTGCATGGCCTGATCAAGGCTCATGGGTTCATTGCCTACTTTGGTAATTGCAACGTTAGATTTGCTGATGAGGTTATAGTGTTTAGCCCATCTAATCAGTAAACCAGGTAAAGCCATAATAACCACATTATCAATTTATATAATGAACATTTAATATGTAATATATTATATCGAATTTTCACGACAATTGTTTCGTAAAACTACTGTTTTGCGTAAGACCGAATGGCAAATAATATTTCAAATTAAAGAGTTGACATTATTTAGCGTTGATTTTTTACAAAATTAGATCTTTTTCACGCATAAATATAACTTAAAAATTTTAATAATCAGGGGGTGTCCCTAAATACAAAATATTTTATCGTAGCATAACCTAAATAAAACGTCATTCCCGCGAAAGCGGGAATCTAGCAATTTAAACTTTTAAATAATTTATCCAATAATTTGTGGCCAAAGGTCACTCCAACTTGCATTCATTTTTTCAATAAGCTCAATTTTCCAAGCGCG